>CAZLQN010000001.1:0-30908 GCA_964561735.1 Hadarchaeota archaeon (SeqCode)
GCCTCGTGCCCAGCTATCTTCACACATACTCTGCCAATTTTCATTACCATGTCGTCACCCACCACTACCGCCGTTTTTGTTTGGTGACGGCTCTGACCGCGAGTTCTAACACGCGCACCATTTCCTTCGGACCGAAGTGTTCAGTGTTTAGTACGATGTCAAACACCGACCAATCGTTGACATCTATATCATAAAATCGCTTGAATCGCTTCGCTTCACTGCGTTCCCTAACCGCAGTTTCTTTGAGCACATCCCTGTATTTTCTTCCTTCGCGTTTGATTATGCGCCTGACACGAACATTCAATGGAGCGTAGAGTAAAATTTTGACATCTGCCCCTTTTGCCATCCAGCCAGCCAAGCGGGCATCTATCAGCACATTATCCTTTTTTGCAAACTCCGCAGTTCTATGGTCGATCTGCCTATCGATATTTGGACGATGCTCAACGTAACGAGAAAATTTATCCAAACTCATCCCATTATCCCTCGCCATCTGCCTGAAGACCGCACCAGCCGACACGTATTTTAGCCCAAACTTTTTCACGAGCGCTCTTGCAGCAGTACTCTTCCCAGCACCATGCAAGCCGCTAATCGCGATGACCACCATTATTTTCACGCCCTAACAGCTTCCTTGATGACCTGACGCGCGCATGCGGAACACAGGTTGCCACCGTATGGGCGAGTTGGCCTCCGCGAGCTTTTCGGTACTGCTATCAATCCACCGGGGCTCGCGCGAGGTACCCCAGCCAGAGGCCCGCCGCACCGCGCACATTTGGAAACTTTCCTTTTTTTCTCAACAAAGCGCACGCTGCCGCCGCCAGGAACGCGGATATATCGCCTCTTGTATGTCCTCGACCTGAACCTTCGCGCGGGCATCTCAATCGCCTATCAGCAGCCTTCGCCATATTGAAGAGAAACCGAAGTACGTGAGTAAATACCAACCGAGGAAGCCCAGAGATGCCGTCGTCCCGATGATGGGCAACGGCAGGTTGAACGGCAACCACGCCACTACCCAGCTGCTATAGAAGCTAGAGAGTGCCATCCAAAGGATGAAATATGGAACCATGTAGAATATGGCCGGCTTAAACGAAGCCATCATTACCTGCCCCTGCAACGCCATCATCTCCTTCTGTTCCTGCTGAAGCTTGTGCACCATCTTCATGTCCTTCTTGCGCTGAGCGTCCATCAGCGCCTTCTGCCACTCGCTGACCCTCTTCTTCTTCTGTTTTATTTCTTCCCAGTTCACCACTCGCTTGCTTATCAACGTGACCACGAAAGCAAAAACGATCGAGATAAAAAGGATGAAGAGTACCGAATGGTTAAACACGAACGAAAGCGAGATCCCCAATTTGCTGGCGGCGAGCGAAACATCCGCGCGAAGAGCTCTGATGTCCTCTTCAACAGGTGTCTGAGAAAGTGAGCTGAAGTTTGCCTTTATGCGACTATCGAGCGCATTGTCTATGCGATTATCGAGCACATTGTCCACATTTTCGACGCTAAATTTGTTGTATTCCGCAAGCGCATATTTCAGATTAGATGTAACTCCAGAGTTGTCTGCTTTTCTAAGTGAATCGATCGACATGTCCAACTTATACAGCGCTTGCTTGAACGCGTTCTGACGGTCCTCAGACTGCGCTTTGACCAAAGTAGCTAGCCCAGCGACCAAGACGAATGCAACTACTGCGAAAACAAATATCCGCCGCACCATCTCACCTCAATGTGTCCACCATCTCTCTCACGGCATCACTCAGTTTCCCATCCTTATTTACAATTATCCTTACCGCCGCACCAGTAAAAGCTGCATATGCCATAGCGATTGCACGGTTCAACTGCTGATGTTCCTCTATCTCCGCCAGAAGTTCCTTGTCCCTCCTTCGCTTGGCATCTTTGGTTCGCCTGCCAAGAACTTCCACAGGCGGGGCCTCTATCACAACGATCGTCACGGGCCGCAAACGCTCGAGCACCCATCTCGGCAGCCCTGGGTAGTAACCCTCTGGTTTCTTCACCGTACAATGAGTATCCAGCAAAACTAGTTTACGCTCGGCCACGCGCGCTATATCGTCGGCGGCCTCCTTCTGAATATCTTGATATATATCGAACGACAGCTTGCGCATTTCGTCGCGATCTGTGACCCCGGCCTTCTCTTTAGCTATCTTCAACATGAAATCGCCATAGTTGATTACCTCACAATCTGTCCTTGCCGACCGAAGCTTTTCTACTGCGCGAGATATCACAGTGCTCTTGCCGACGCCAGGTGTGCCGGTCACCACAACTATCTTATTCACCGAATAACCTCCTAACCGCTGGAAACATCTCCGAGACGCGCTCCTTTGCAATCTCTTCGTATAGCCCATAAATAATGCCGACCGTCAGTAAAATACCTGTACCTGAGCCGAGGGCGCCGGTGAAATCTGCCAAAGCAGCGAGTACGCCGATGAAGGCACCGCTCATTATCGTAACCGTTTTTATGTAACGGTCGAGGACCCAACCCATCACCCTGATGTCGCGCCTGAATCCCGGAATTGACAGGCCAGAATCTTGGAGCTGCTGAGCAATATCCCTCGGCCCCATCCCAGTCATCTGCACCCACAGCCAGGCAAAGCCTATACAAACTACAACTAGAATGACAAGATAGATTACCGCGCGCAGCGGATCGGCCGTGACCGAAGCTATACCGGATGGTGGTTCTAGATAATAAACTAGACCAGATGCGGGCGATACGGTGCCTAAGAATGTGTACCCCGCACGTGCCAATAAGCTCGCAATTATTTTGACGTTGGCGAACACGGTCATCGCTAAGATGACCGGGATGACTGATGTATACATAAACTTAATTGGATACCTCCCGCGCATCCCGCCAAATTGACCGTACGCTAGCGGTATCTCCACACGTAAGCTTTCGGCATACACGACGATAAAGAAGACTATCAGTGTGGCAAAAACATTCATAATGTTGGGTAAATTGCTCCTAGTAAATGCCTCACCTATCTGCGTAGAGGAACCAGAGATCATCGCTCTGATGAAGTTTGGTATCGCACCTATCATCTGCCCCGCATACTGAGCTGACGCTGCTGGAGTGAATGCCCTCCATACTATCTCACTTGTCACACTGCCAGCTATGAAGAGGCTCACACCGCTACCGAAGCCATATTTTGAGATGAGTTCATCTAGGTAGATGACAACGATCGCGCCGAGCACCAGCTGAACTATCAAAAATACATTGGCCCCTGTGGAAAGTGGTGTCGCAGTTGCGCTAAATCTCCCAGGATCGTACCAGCCACCAAATACGAGCATCACTGCCTCGAATATCGCCATCACTATCGCGAGAATTTTTTGTACACCCGTGAACAATGCGCGATCATCTGGGTCGCTCATGTCCAATTTTATTATCTTCCCGCCGACCAGAAGCTGCATTATGATGCCTGCTGTGACTATCGGGCCTATGCCGAGCTCCATTATCGTACCCGCATGGCTTGCCAGCACATACCTCAAATATCCAAAAAAGCTACCGGGCTCACCAACCATCCCGTAAAGCGGGATCTGAACCATGACGAAGAAGACGACCAACGCCACGCCAGTCCACAAGAAACGTTCCTTGAACGCAACATGACGCTTTGGGACAGCAACTTCCGGCAACCTGTGAATGAGTGGCTCGAAAACATAGAGCTTGGATCGCGGCTTCTCCTCGTCCTCTACCATCAGACCCCACCCGCGACAGCTTTGCCGCCGGTCTCTTCGAGCTTCTTCTTGGCTGACTCAGAAAATTCCTTGGCGATTACTTCGATGGCATGCGTCACCTTCCCGCCGCCGAGCACTTTATCGACGCCGATCTTGCTCATATCCACGACGAACTTGTTTTCTTCACGTCTCGCGGCGCCCTTTTCCACCAGCTCATCTATGTGCTCGTCTATATCCCCAACGTTTATCGCGAGAATTTCGGCACTGACTTCATCCGGTCGAACGAAGCCATGCTTCCCAAAATGGTCCGGTATGTATCTGAGGATGTACGACCATTTCTGTTTGTGGCCACCGCTGAGCCCCTTGCCTCCCTTCTCACCAGAGCCACGGCCACGTTTCGCGCAACCTCTACCCACCGTGCGCGACCCGCGATACTTCTTGATTTTTCTACGCCTGCGAACTACCATATCGATCACCTAAATCATACGAAGGATAAGTTCGTTTATCTTGTCGCCACGATAGCCCAAATCTCCCAAATCTTTGAATGGGCGCCTCGTCGCCCGATATCCTTTTCTCGGCGGGTGCAACCGAAAAACTTTTTTTACCCCAGTTAGCGCCGAAAGTTTGAATTCACCCGCTGAAACCGCTTTAGCAAGATCCGCAATCGATGCAAATGATGTGTTCGATTTCACATATTCGTCGGACAGCTTCTTATCTCCTGTAAGCCGCCCCCGTTTACGCAAGAGCACTTCGACAACATCTTGCCTGACCTCGCCCCAAGTTATGTAGTCCTTCGCCTTCTGGAGCATGCCTTTATATGATGAATCGTCATCGATGATAATACAATGATTGACCCGCGTCAAACACAACATCCTCAACGTCTCTTTGATATCGCCGCGAAGTTCTACTGTCCCACGAATTCTTATCACAGCGAACCTAACCACTTGTCTCACCAGCCTTACCGGCTACGATGCCCTTCTGAGACTCTCGCAATGCCATCTTGGTAGTTTCCTTCAACGCGTCAAATGTTGCAAGGGCGAAATTTAAGGTAGTCGTGGTCTGCCCTCGAGATTGCATCCATACATCTCTGACTCCAGCGAGACCCAGAATTATCTTTGGAATCTTCGCTGCTGCGATACCCAAGCCTCGCGGAGACGGCTTTATAGTTACCTGAACGCTGCTGCTGCGTCCGGACACCTCGAAAGGAACCGAATGTGGCCTTCCACAACCACACTCCCAGCTCCCGCAACCACGGGCAACTTCGATGATGTTCACCTTGGCTTTGGTCATCGCCTTTCGTATCGCCTGTCCTATCTCGCGCACACTCGCATGACCCACGCCGACTATGCCATCGCGATTGCCAACAACAGCGACGATCCTGAATTTGGCGCGCCTGCCTGACTTGTGCATTCGCTGCACGCTGGCTATCCCAAGGACATCCTCTTCCAAATTCGGCACCAAAGCGTCGACGATCTCGGGCTCGCGTGGCCTTTGGCCCTTGCGCAGTATTTCGGAGATGCTAGTTATCTTTCCTTCTTTAACCATCCGCCCTATTTCTGTGCGCGGCTGCCACAGCGAGATATCAAATTTTTCTACAGTCATTTTTCTACGTTGTGCTTTTCCACGTCTTGCCATCTTCATGCCCCATGCTGCGTAATTATCGCCTGCTTGATTTGATTAAAGTGCTGTGGTAGCTGCTCAGGTGGAAATCCCCTCTGCAGATAGTTCGAAAACACTTTTTTATAGGTGTCCTCATCTTCGGATTTCAGCTTTTCAGCATACTGCGCGATGTGATCGCCACGTATCCTCTCCTCTGTTGGCAAGACGCCTTCGCCATGTGGTACATTCAAACCAGCGTCGAGCACGCCTTTCAGCGCCGCGAATATCTTTCCGCCAGCTGCTGGGGTTTGCATGCCTATGTCCAAGATGACCTCTTCGATGCCTTCCTTACGAGCGCGATGACCGCAAAGCAGGCCCACAAGATACGCCGCAGGCAGATTGGATGTATGACCATTCCAGCCGAGCTTCCCAAGCTCTTTCGAGTGGGCGGAAACCAAAGTCTTGTCCCCATCTGGAGCTGCGCGCACTATTTGAGCGGAAATATGTTTTAGCGAGAGCCTGATCACCAAACGCTGCCTTCCAGAGCGCAGGAGCCTGAGGCGCTGCCTGTAATCCGTCTTGGCGGTGCGCTTCCGCCTGAACTGAACCCTCCACCTAGGACCTATCTTCTTCGGCATGACTATCCCTTGATCAAACCTTTTTCTTTAAGGTAGGTCTGAAGGTGTGCTTTGCTTCTGAAAGACCCACCTTTGACCATGCGGTAAAGCCGGCGATATTCTCTCCTTTCTATTACCTCTTTATCACGAAGTTCGCGCAACATGAGGCGCAGCGGGCGTACCGTCCTAATCCACGCGGCCTTCTTTGGCTTCCTGGCCTTGGCCGTCCCTCTCCGGCTACCGACGCCCCGCCTCCTGCCACGTTTACGCTGGTCGATGCGAACTCTTGCCCTCCCCCTGCTCACCCCACGCTCGGGCCTAGCTCTTATCGTCCCATCGTGGATGAGCTGTTTGACATCATCGCTGGTGATCGCTGTAGAGACATCTGTGATCTTTGTTGGGTCTATCCAGACCCTGTTTACTCCAACCCCAAGTATCCTAGCTGCCAGCCTTCTTTGCGTGTTCAGCTTCAATTTTCACACCTCGTGGATTTACTACTCTAATTTTGAGTTCTTGAGCGCGTTTGATTATCGCGTCCCTCTTCCTCCTTCCGACAGCCGATGCAATCCTAACTACGTATTTCTTTGGATCAATTTTTTCGAGCGCTTTCGGGTTGTCCACCATCACTTCCGCGAACCCAGAAGGATGTAATCCTCGAATTTCTTTTGGCAATTTGTATCCGATGGATGGCATAGTAGGTTTTCCTTTCCTACACAAACGCATCTTGCTGTCCAAACCACGCGGCTGGCGCCATTTCTCACCCAACCGCTTGGCTTGGAACCACTCCTGCCGCCTAAATTTCGGCTTACTTTTTTTCTTCATTTTTTTCACTCCTTCGAAACGATGTATATGCCATCTTGGAATGTCCTCCGATCGCGGTGTCTGACGACCGTCGCCTGTTCTATGTTAATCGCAGTTTGGCCCACTTCTTCCTTGTTTATTCCTTCCACGGTTATTTCATCACCTTCAACTTTGACGTTCACATCTCCAACGATTTTCGCTACCCTCGGGCTTTTCTCTCCGAGAAAATTTTGTATCAGTAATTTCTTACCCTCAACCTTCGCAGTTATCGGAAAATGTGCGTAGACGATTTTGAGTTTATATTTGAACCCATCCTTCACACCATCGAACATGTTTTGGAGGTGAGATTTAATTGCACCAACTGCCGAGCGCTGCTTACGCCTTGGGAGAGACGCCTCAACTATTATCGCACCACTGCCCTGCTTGAGCCCTATCCCCTGGATGTCGAACCTGCGAACGAGCTTGCCCTTCGGCCCACTGACTTCGATAAGCTTGCCATCTAGCTTCGCCTGGATTCCTTCGGGTATTTTGACCTCTTCTGTGATACTTGCTGCCGCCATACAAACACCTCAGTACACGAACGCCAAGAGGCGCCCCCCAAATTTCTGATCCTTCGCGGCAGAATGGCTCATGACCCCCTTTGGCGTCGAAACCACCAAGGTTCCAAACCCGGCCGCAGGTAGATACCTCTTTTCCCATTTTTCATACTCATCACATTTGACAGCATGCCGAGGTTTGATGACCCCACACTCATTGATCTTACCGAGCAACTGGATCCGGAACTTTCCCGCCTTTCCATCGTCGATAAATTCAAATTCTCCGATGAAGCCATCCTGCTGCATGACGCGCAGCACATGACCGACGAGCTTAGAAGCTGGAGCTACAATTATCTTCATCTTTCTGGCTTTTTCATAATTCCTTACCGCCGACAACGCATTTGCAAGAGGATCCATCAACATTTTTTCACCTATTTGTACTTCTTGAAGCCCATCTTCGGCGCCATCTCCCTAAAGCACCTTCTACACATGTTCAACCCGTAACACTGATAAACTGGGCCAGATCTGCCGCACTTCACGCATTTATGAGCACCCTTACCAAATCTACGCTTCGTCATCAGACCACCTGTACCCCAAACTTCTGGCTCACGAAGTTTATGGCATCGTCTTTAGTCACGCGGTGAGCTGCCGGGATATCTCGTTGCTTGCATCTTCGGTGCTTGATTCGGTAACCTGGCCTGCATAAAGTGACACAAACATCCAGACCGAAAATGCCTATTTCCGGATCATAATCTACACCGGCGATATCGATGTGCTCCTTAACTCCAAATGAAAAGTTGCCCTGAGTATCGAAAACTCTGGAACTCAATTTTTTCTCAACAGCTTCAAACGTTCTTTTTAGTATCTTCTCAGCTTCCTGGCCCCGAAATGTGGCCTTGCACCCTATCGGGTCCGCGAGCCTTATTTTGAAATCTCGAACTGACTTCTTTGCAAATGTCCTGGTTGGTTTTCTCCCCGTGATTTTTTCCATGACCTTTTCTGCTTTGACAAGTTTGTCACCGCCCTCGCCTACGCCTATGTTCAAAGTCACTTTTTCGATTTTGACATCACGCATCGGATTCATTCGATTACCCCGCCAAAGTTACAATCGGTTTTTCCTTCCCGACCACAAACACGTAGTCCTCCGAAGTCTGAAATGTCGTGCCATCTGGGGCCTCAAGAATCACTATATTTGGCTGAGTGCCTTCGATCATTTTTACTTCCACTATCTTGCCCACTTTCCCAACGTTCGCCCCCCCTGTGACTAAAGTTACCACTCCGTTTCCAAATGCAATTCGTTCGAGGATTTTCTGATCAGGCAGGGATAGCTTTGCTGTATCTCTAAGCTTAAATTCTTCAAAGTTCCCAGCGAGCGTCCTCCCATCGTTAAATGTGAGCTGGACACGCGCGCCAGATATTGTGCTTTTCCTGACTACCTTGCACAGCTTGAACCGAGCTTCCTCCTGCGGAATATCACACAAAACCAAGCGTCCTCGTGTATTCAATAAAACTCTATAACTTTTGCTCAAAGCTGGCAACTGCACGACGTCCATCAATCCGACGGGAAACTTCGAATCTTTTCTGACTCTGCCGTCCACAAGAACGTGTTTTTCGTTCAACAGCCTACCTCCCTCTCTGGCTGTCCGCGCGAGACCCAAGTACTCTCGAACCACGAGCTGCAACGGTATGCTCTCACCGCTTGGATGTGGCCCGGGGGCTGGTTTGACCATCCAAACGATCGACTTGCGCGGCAACTTGAGCGCCTTGGATGCTGCGTATCGCTTGAGGTGCCTACTTTGTCCCTTCTTTGCCAACTTTTGCCCTCCTCTTCAGTATTTTATCACGTTCCTTATCCGACTTGAGTTTGGTTATCATAACGTTCGAGGGGTGAATTGGTCGCGTCACCTGAGTTCCATCAGCTTTTGCAGTAGTAACGCCGGTGACAAAAATGTGATAACGTTTCATATCCACTTCTGTAACATCTCCCTCGATGCCCTTGAAGTCACCGCGCATGATCTTTACTTTGTCACCCTTGCGCACAGGAAGAGTCTTGCACTTGTGCTCTTTTTTCAAATCGTCACTCAGCCTCGCACCGAAGTGTTTGTGTCTCACGTGCAGTGGCGCCGAATAGAGGCGTAGACGTTGCTTTCGTGGTTGTTTTGAACTCATCATCTCACCTAAACGACTATCGCAGCCATACCTGCCACGCGTGGCCAACGCTCGATAGCCTCGCGAGCTATCGGTCCCCTTATCTCCGAACCACGCGGCGCCCCCTCAGGAGTCATCAAAACTGCTGCATTGTCCTCAAATTTTATACGAATACCATCCGTGCGGCGGTATTCCTTTCTTTGCCTGATAATGATCGCGCGTACAATTTGTTTGCGCAACTCCGGCGTGCCTTTCTTGACGGATGCCACTACCATATCCCCTACACCAGCTTTCGGCGTGCGTCTTCGCGTGCCCGTGTATTTTATCGTCATGATGATCTGCAGCTCCTTCGCTCCAGTGTTGTCAGCACACAGGAGCCTGCTACCAACCATGAGCGCCTTCACCGGTGTCACTGGCGAAACACCAATCGATACACCTGCACCCTTCTTACCCATTTCAGGCCACCGTCCTCTGAACTATCGCAAATGTCTTCGTCTTGCTTAACTTCCGACACTCCATGAACTTGACCTTGTCGCCGACGTGTGCATTTATACAAGGCGGATTGTGCGCATGAAGCTTCGACGTTCTACGCTCGTAGCGCTCGTACTTGCTAACTTTGTGCATGTGCTCACACTCAACCACCACAGTTTTCGACATCTTGTCGCTGACCACCATGCCTGTAAAAACGCGCCCTCTGACCGACAGCTTGCCGTGGAATGGACAATTCTTATCATCGCACTTTTCCTTCGGTGGTTCTATACCAAGTCCGACCATCATTTCACCCTCTTCTTTATCCTATCCTCCGGCCTGGCGACGAGCTTCGCTCCGTCGACATCGATATCTTCTCCGCTAGGCAGGGTCAACTTAAAGACGGAACTTTTCTTCTGCACTATCCTCGGCTTTCCGACTTGATCGATGACAAGCATGTCCTTTGTCTCGTCGATGATGGTGCCACATGTACCAATCAAATTCTTATCCGAACTATTGACCACTCTCGCCTCTAGGCCAATCAACTCGTGCTTCGACACATTTTGCTTCGTTATCGGCATATTTTCCACCTTACTTTATGTTTATCATGTCCTGCGAGAAGCCCATCTCCACGAGCACCTCTTTGACGCGCATCGTGTGGTTACCTTGCAGCTCTATCCTGCCATCCTTCCAGGTCCCGCCGCATGCGAGCTTCGACTTCAGTTTCTTCGTCAACTCCTTGGGGTCGAGCTGTTTTTCATCGATGCCCTCGACGATCGTCACTTTTTTTCCGAACTTCCGCTTCATCGAATAAACATTTATTCGCTGCTGCTCGCGCGCTATCTCTTCGCAGACACAGAGCTCCTTGGGCAACCCGCACACTTCACATACTTCCGGCACTTGTCCGTGCACCTCCCTTTTTCTGGGTTTCTTTTATTATCGTGAGCAACCTTGCGATACTATGTTTGAGTTCACGTACCCTGCCAGGATTTTCGAGCGACCCACCCGATGCTATTACCGCCCGCTCTCTCGCCAGTTCTGATCGTAACTCCATGAGCTTCGCTTTCATCTCATCGATGTTCATGTCGCGGATTTCATCTGACCTAAGTATCGCCACTCTTCTCCTCTCCTTCGTGTGGTTTTTCGTCCTCGGATTTTGCTTCCTGGGGCTCCTCCGGAGGTGTTTCAACTGGCTTTTCCTCAACTTCTTCCTCCGGTTTTTTCTCCTGCACATCGGCAGTTGGCTGCGCCTCCTCCGCTGGCTTGGCCTCGACTTTTTTCTCCTCCTCCTCCTCCTCCAAAAACCGAATCTCATCTGGAAGCCGCACACCTGATGGCATTATTCTGATTTTTACGCCCACCATACCGGGTTTCAGCTTCGCCTCAGCAAATCCATAGCTGACCAGATTTAACGCTGGCTCACCAGCTTTCTTGAGGTAACCATCGTAGAAGCGCTGCGAGCGATGACGTTCCCCCGATATTTTCCCAGATATTACTATCTCTACTCCTCTTGCTCCCGCACGCATTATCCGGCGCAACATTATGTAACCCGCGCGCCTCGAGCTTATGCCGCGTTCGAGCATGAAGGCCAAGCGCTTCGCCATCACCTTCGCGTTCAACTCCGGTGTCTTTATCTCGACAACTTCCACCTGCGGGTTCTCTATATCATATTCTTTTTCGAGTGTCTCCGTCAGGTCTTTGATGCTCCGCCCCTTGCGACCTATCACTATTCCTGGGCGCTCCACATGCAACGCAACCCTCGTGCCCATCGGAACTCGCCTAACATCTACTCCACCATAGCCAGCGTTCTCAAGCTCCTTCTCGAGGAACTCCTCGAGCTCAGCCCTTTTCATTCCGCGCTTGATTATCGCTCGCTCGACCGGCACTAGGATACCTCCTTCAAAATTATCTCAATGTTGGACGTCGGTTTACTGAAAGGTGTAGCTCTAGCAAAAGCCCGCGGCAGGAATCCGGGGATGGTTATGCCCTTCTGAGCGCTTGCGTGCACGATCCTCAGCTTTTCTTCATCCATACCTTTATACTTCGCATTTGCTTCAGCATTTGCAAGAACCTCGAGTATCGCGTTAGCCGCCTTCACCGGGTACTGCCCCGCGTCTCCGCTCGTCATCCCTCCACGGTGCGCTATCTTCTTTTTATGTCTCCTGTATGGTACAGCTTTCTTCTTCTTGACCACATCTTGCAGATAATCCTTCGCCACCGTCAGTTTCATCCCTCGAATGGCGCGACAAACCTCCATCGCGTGCTTTGGCGAGACCCTCATCTCCTTCCCGAGAGCTCTTGCAAAAGGCCCCTCGACCTCGGCTGAATAACCATACTTCGGCATTTTGATCACTTCAATGGAATGTACATCGAACTTCTGGTAGCGCCTATACCCGGCGTCCCATGTGTGACCTTCCTCCGCGTCTGAGCAAACTCTCCAAGGCGGTGCCCGATCATCTCTGGCTTGATTTCAACAATCACAAACTCCTTTCCAGTATAGATCCCAAATTTTAGTCCAACCATCTCCGGCAGAACCAACATGTCGCGACAGTGAGTGCGAACAACTACCGCCTTGCTCTCCTTCTCCTGAAGCCCCCTAGCGCTGCGAATCCTCTCGAGCAATTTTTTATGTGTGGTCGGCAGCCCACGCAGGAGCGATCGCCTCTGACGAGACGGCAACAGCTTGGCGAAATCGTCCATCGACAACTTTTGTAGCTCCTCCAGCCCATACCCTTTGAATGTAAATTTCTTCGGCACTCATCTCACCTTTTGCCAGTTCGTCTCGCCGATATTAACCCTACTTTTTGCCCAGGCGAAGCACCCCTCGCCACCGTCTTTGGTCTGCCAGCGTGCTTGCCTCTTCCACCGAATGGGTGGTTGACGACGTTCATCGCGACTCCACGAACCTTTGGATAGGGTTTGCCCTTCGCGAGCATCGCATGGTGTCGCTTGCCGGCCTTCACAAACGGCCTATCCCCGTGGCCACCGCCCGCGACTACGCCGATCGTTGCGCGACAACGTGGGTCAAATTCTTTTATCTCACCTGAAGGTAATTGGATGGTCGCCCGCCCAAGCTCATGAGCTATCAGAGTAGCATAAGCGCCAGGCGACCTAACAAAACGTCCCCCATCGCCCAGCTGCGACTCGATATTGTGTATCAACGTGCCCTCAGGAACTTCGGCCAAAAAAAGTGTATTACCAGGCTCAACTGGAGCGGAGATGCCACATGTCAGTTTATCTCCGACCTTGATCCCTTCTGGAGCCAATACTAGGCGTTCTTCTCCATTTGCGTACCTCACCCTCGCGACTGGAGCGCCCCTGCCAGGATCGTGAAGTATATCGACCACGACAGTTTCTATGCTCTCCTTAAGCATAGGTGGAAGCCTGACCTCGCCCAACCGCCTGAAGGACTTCGCCCTGTACGTCGGGGAGCCCTTCCCCCGCCTTTGAAGCCTCAATCGCTTTCCCATCTACACCATCCCTAGTTTACTCGCTATCTCATCCGCCATAAACTCTGGCGCGAGTTTCACGTACGCCCTCTTTCGCCCATTCGGCATGATCTCTATATTGACGTCCTCCACTTTTACTTCAAACAATACTTCGATGGCCTTCTTGACATCGCTGCGCGTCGCACCCTGAGCTACGATGAACGTCAGCTTGTTCTCGGCCTCTATGAGCTTCACCGCCTTCTCTGTCATCTGCGGGTAGAGCAGCACCTTGTGAGGGTCAATCATCTAAAAAGTCCTCCAGCTAGTTTTTGAACTGCTGACTTCGTCCATATCGTCAACCGGCCCGGCACACCACCAGGAGCAAGATTCTCCGCCCCTAACGCCTCGACCTTGACAACATCGACACCAGGCAAGTTTCCAGCTCCAAGTTCGACGCCTCTCTCTTGACCAACCACGATCAACGGTCCTACCGCTTGACGATAACGCCTGCCCCTCATCTTTCCTCTACCGGCCCTAACTTTTCGGCTATTCGTCACTCGCTCAACATCGGACCAAACCCCAAGCTTCTCAAGCAACTCTTTCGCTTGCTTGGTCTTCTTGATCGCCTCAATATCATCCACGACGATTATGGGTAGTTCAAAAATTTTGTCCACAAAATGACCACGGGATTCAACAAGTTTTTTCTCCTTCGTTGCAGCTATGGCCGACCTGATTGCCAGCCTTCTTTCTTTCCTGTTGATTTGCTCATGCTGTATTTTCTCAACCTTTGGTGGATGAGCCCTCCTGCCCCCGACAGTCTGCGGCGAAAATGCTCCCAGCCCCGCCGCGGGAGACCTGCTGCCTTTCACACGCTGAACACGAGCGACACCATGGCCCTTGCCCCATGTGTGAGCTGAAGTCCGCTTCCCAGCCATCGTGTCCGCCCCCCATGGCTGAATCCTCGCAGTCTGAGCAGAGATTACCGCGCGCTTTATTAAATCGGGCCTTATCTCCTCATAAAAAATCGTGGGAAGGTCTATTTCTTCCGTCGGCTTTCCTTCGAGAGAATAAACATGAACCATTTCATACACCCTGTTGAGAAACAATGCTTATCGAGGTAACAGATGGGGGTGCTATTTGCGCCGGCCCCTTCATCGCGCGCCTGAGGTGCACAAGGCGCTTCGCCGGCCCAGGTATCGAACCGGCTAGCAAAACGTAATCTCCTTTCACCGGACCATAACGCATGAATCCGCCGCTCGGCGTCACTTCTTCCCCCTTGGCTCCCAACTTCAAAATGCGCTTATTGATATCCGTGCGCTGATTGTAGCCCATCTGACCTGGGCCCGGAACCGTCCACATCACGCGAGGGGGCTTCCACGGGCCGAGGGTACCAACTTGGCGCGCGCCATCGTCCTGCTTGCGCGGCAAAATTTTTATGCCCCAGCGCTTGACCGGGCCTTGAAAACCTTTACCCTTGGTGATCGCAGAAACATCGACGAACTCCCCCTCCTTGAACACATCGGTCACTTTTATCTGTTTTCCGAGCAGCTCTTTGGAGCGGTTCCATCTTTCCCCGATCGATGGGCCGCCGACGCTTATCTCGACTAGGTCTGGCTTTTTCTTAGGCACTCCGCTCAGACGTGGCTGGGTATGTAAAAGCAATCTCACTTCGGCAACTTTCCCATCTTTGACGAGGGCCTCCGCCTCCGACAAAGCTTTTTGTTGATCGTATTTTTCTGGAACAACCAAAACGCGAGCAAGGTCCTTGGAAAGCTCGCTCGACCAAACTTCCGTCAAAGTGTTGAAGCCGCGGGTCGTTTGACCGTACATCTTTATAGAACATACAACAAGCGGGGGCACATCTATCACAGTAGCTGGCATGACTATCTCTTGTCCCGCGGTGAGACTTCCTTTACGATCATCGATCATGAAAACGTGCGTCATGCCCGCCTTGTACCCGACGAAGCCCTGCAATCGCAAGATAGCGTCAGCTGGCCATGCCCGTACATGGGCCACTGGTCTTGGCGCCCGCACTCGCGGCATGTACGCCAGCGAGCCGCGCCTCGGATGGTGAGGTCTCCTTCCCATTTTTTACCCCCCGAGCAGCACGTTCAGGAGCGCGAGGGTGGCGATGAGCGCCTCCTCCGTCCTGACAGTTGCAGTCCCCTGATTGGGGATTGTGTTTACCACGACATCGAAGAGCTCCTTCGCGTCGATACCCCGGCGCTTGCAGATCTCGAGGAGCCCCGCATGAGGCCCCCCGAAGACCACTGCCATGCTGCCTAGGTTGCTACTTTTTATCGCATTTACGGCCTCATATAAATTTTGGCCGTAGCGAGACGTCCCTATGACATAATCTGCATTTGCCTCTTTTAAAGCATCCGCGAGATTTCCCGAAAGCTTGACTTCATACCCCCAGTACTCACCGACATCCGCTTTGGAAACTAGCTCCACTTCGATTTCATTTCCTACAAGTTTGCCAAGTTTTATTGTGACCCTCTCACCAACCCTCAACCTTTCGTTTAGAACACCTTTTTTGGGCAAACCGAGCTCCAAGATACTGCGGTTTTCGCTCGAACTCAATACCACTGCCTCACGATGATCGCCCTGTTTAGTCTTTTCATCCCCGAGTGGATGGTGTGGTGTGCGTAGAGGTGGTAGCAATCCGGCGTAACGCAGTTCTCCTCTCATCGGAAAGAGCATTTTTCGAAGATATTGCGGCGTTTCCATATACTGCAAAAGCGTCGACAGCAATTTAGCCTCGGCGGTTTGATTTGAAACTCGTGAATCATCATCGTTGTAGATGACAACTTTCGAAACGTGAAAGATAGCAGACGCACGGCCGATGAAGCCAGCCTTCATAGTCTTCTGCTGTAGAGTATCAGCATCCGCCAGGAAAGAAGCCGGCAACAATACTGATAGAGAAGTTCTTGATTTTTTCATCGTCGACTAACCCTTTGTAACTCCCATCGGGACCAACCTCGCCACCTTGCGAGCGATTCCTGCCTTGTGGGATATCTCCGCAACTTTATCCACGGACTTGTAGCTCCCCGGGGCCTCCTCTGCTATCACCGAGATCTTCGCCGCTCGGACAATTATCCCTCGCGACTCCAGCTGTTTCTTGACCTCCTCGCCCCAGAACTGCTTGAGGGCCGCGGTCCTGCTCAGGTGCCGCCCAGCACCGTGAGCTGTGGAAGCAAAAGTTTCCTGCATCGCTTGCTCCGTCCCAACGAGCACATAGCTCGCGGTGCCCATGTCCCCCGGAATCAACACAGGCTGACCAACATCGCGATACATCGCTGGCACGTCTGGGTGGCCAGGACCGAATGCGCGCGTGGCACCTTTGCGATGCACGTATACCTTGCGCTTCCCGCCGTCGATGCTGTGCTCCTCAAGCTTGGCGATGTTGTGCGCCACATCGTAAACTATGTGCAAACCCAAGCTCTCAGCGTCTTTCCCGAAGACCTGCTCGAATGATTGCCTGACCCAGTGCACTATCATCTGACGGTTTGCCCAAGCGTAGTTGGCCGCGCATGCCATGGCCGCGAAGTAAGCTTGGCCTTCAGGAGAAGTCACTGGCACGTTGACTAGCTCTCGGTCTGGCAGCTCTATCTTATATTGACGAACCACCCTCTCCATCATCCGCAGGTAGTCAGAACACACTTGGTGCCCCAACCCGCGGGAGCCGGTGTGGATCATCACCGTCACCTGCCCCTCGTGATCGATACCGAACTTTTTAGCGACCTCTTGATCGTAGATTTTATCAACTTTTTGTACCTCCAAGAAATGATTGCCGCTGCCCAAACTTCCGAGCTGGGGGAAGCCGCGATGCTTCGCCTCCGCGCTCACTCTCTTCGCATCTGCGCCCGCCATGCAACCTTTCTCCTCAAGCCGTTCCAGATCTTCCTTCCAGCCGAAGCCGTTCTCGATGGCCCACTGCGCACCACGCTCGAGCACTTCGTCGAGCTGGGCAGCTGTTAGTCTAACGTGGCCTGTGCTGCCCAAACCAGAAGGCACGTTTCTGAACAACGCCTCGACTATCTCGCGCAGCTTGGGTGTAACGTCATTTTTATTGAGGCTGGTTTGCAGCAACCGGACACCACAGTTAGAAACAACAAAACAGTCTGCAACGAAGTTATGGTAGTCATCCATAACTGTAAAATCGTACACTAAACCGTCATGCTCAATCTCTTCGATTTCCACAATCCTGTCGTAAACTATTTCTCCATCTGAAAACTCCTTCAAGAATTTCTCAAACCTGATGAAACCAATTGGTGCCCTAGCTTCTGTAGTTTCCTCGTACAGACTTCTCTCGATAAACTTTCTATTGATAAATCCTTGATATTCCTCCAACAACTCGCTGACATTCTTTTTTCCGCGCTCTTCTCTTATTTTTTTCCGCAGTTTCTCTCTCCTCTGGACAATGGCCTGCTTTAATCTCAGGTAAACGATCGCCGCCATGGCGAGCTCTCTTCGTTTTCTATTGTACTCGTAGCCCACCCTAGACCACAGTTTAACGAGATTTTCAGGATTTTCCTTGATCAGAAGCCTAAAGATTAGCTTGCTTTCTGTTTCTTCTGCTATAGAAAGGGTAGAAGCCACGCCAAATTCTCTAAGCATTTTCTGCAATTGCCGTAAAAATTCTAGACCGTTCTTTTTACTTCCTTTCTTTTTAGATAGCTTCACTTCAGGCATGTAGAAATTATAGCCGTTCATAGTTTTTGGCTTAGACATCTCGGCCCCGAAGTATGCAGCCAAAAATAGTCTTTTCAGCCACTTCGGTGACTTGAGTAGCCATGCTGGAACGAGGAAATCGGTTTCGGTTTTGTTTCCCCGTGGATAGCCAAGCGCCCACAGAAGCTCTGCAAGGCTCCTAGCAGATACTTTGAGAAAGACTTCATTCGTGGTGAATTCGTATCCTTTTATGCTGTGCTCTCGCCGCCTTTCGTAAATTCTGCCTGAATATCCCAAGATCCGCAGATCTTCCGCTACGCCCTCTAAGTCTGTCCTTTTTCCGTAAAACACTACATTCTTATCATAAACAACTCCATCCCCCAGCAAGTACCCGAATATTTTCACAATACGGGATACCCCATCGCTGGTGGAGATGAGTGGAAGAAGTCCTCGTTGCGTCAGCTCTTTCTTGATCTCTACCCTGAAATTCCCTTCAGGGACTATTTCGAATTCAACCGGGTTCTCATAGTCCACGCCTTCAAATGGATGAATCCCTACTTCTTCGCCTATTGAAAGTTTTCGAACCTCTCTCATTCCATTTTTGGTTAGAAGCGGGTGATCCGATGTTGAAATCAATTCGAATCCAGCACTTGTTTTGACTTTTTGGAGGGTCCTTTCCGACCTATTAAGCGCCAAAATAACGTCGGTTGCCTTGGTGTGATTCTGATTCAGCACAACTACATGGGAACCTGGGGAAATTTTTTCGATTTTGACTCTGTATCCCCAAGGTGTCAAGACCTTGCTGTCCCCCGGTAGACAGTTGATATCGTAGCCAACACCCCCAGGGCTGATGACGCCTGTTTCGGCATCCGTGGCAGCCACCCCGCCGATCGGGAACCCATATCCTTGGTGCCCGTCAGGAAGCGTAATTGAGTACTTGTAGATACCCTGCAGGAAAGTCATATTCACGGCTTGCTCAAGCGTCAGGTCTTTTCCCATATCATTGAGCATCTCCGCGTCTGCGTAAATCCTAGCTGGCACGCGCATGCCGCGCTTACTATCCTGAGGAATCTCCCATCGTACGTCGTCAATTTGCTTAATTTTACCCGCCCATGTCATTTTATCCCAAACTAAAGATGATTGCGATGTTAATATCCTTTGGTTGAAAATCGCTTAAACGATACGGCTAGTTAGAAAACCGCACTAGATGTCTACGACCACCTGCACCGAACACCTGCCCTTTTCACATTCGATCTCCATCATGTGATAGGTCACGGCTTTTATCGCGACTTTTGGCTCGTGCTTTTTGGGGTCGAATTTTTCGCCCCACGCTTTGGCCTTGATTCTAAAACCACCGTTCGAGCGTTTGAGCTCCTCCACCTTGAACTTCGACATGACCAGCCCATCAGCGTCACGCAGGTAAAGAAAACGTTCAAGCCAGTCGTACAGTAGCGCTTTTTCATCCTCGGCTTCCAGCTCGACCTTGACCTCCTCGCGCGGCCGCACTTTGCTCGTATCGATCATGACTTCGGAAAACGCGAGCGCGGCATTCTCGAAGGCTTCAGCTAGGTTCTTGCCATGTGCACGAAAACCTATATCGCTCGGATGCTCGACCCACTCAAATTTTTTCATGTTGGCACCTGGCGCCGGGGAAGGGATTTGAACCCTTGATACCCGAGAGGGTAACCGGATCTCAAATCCGGCGCCTTACCTGGCTTGGCTACCCCGGCTCGAGTAAAAGTTTCTCATAACTCGGCTAAAAAACAATTGGTGAACAAAACTAGGTCTTGAGCTCGATCTCGATATGGACATCCTCGGGTACCTGAATGCGCATTATCTGCCGCATCGCTCGCTCGTCGGCCTCCATATCGATGAGGCGCTTGTGCACACGCAGCTCCCACTTGTCCCAAGTGATCGTGCCCTCGCCGTCCGGAGCCTTCTTCGTGGGGATGATTATCCTTCTCGTCGGGAGCGGCACAGGCCCAGATCTCTTTACACCTATTCGCTCTGCTATGCCTACGATCTGCTTGCATACCTCATCGAGCTTCTTTGCATCTACGCTCGAAAGACGAATCCTTGCCTTCTGCAATTTAGTCCCCACTCTATAGGGGCTAGCAAGGGATAAAAGATTTCAGGCTGCCTTCTTTGCGGGCGTTAGGTCAACGCACACGCCGGCCGCGATCGTCATGCCCATATCGCGTATGGCGAAGCGGCTCAGCTGCGGTATCTCCGACGCCTTCTCGATGACCATCGGTTTGGTGGGCGTCACCTTGATCGTCGCCATCTCGCCCTTCTTTATGAACTCAGGCTTCTCCTCGATCACTTGACCTGTCTTCGGGTCAAGCTTCTGCAATATCTCGCTTATGGTACACGCGACCTGCGCAGTATGCGCGTGGAATACTGGTGTATAGCCAGCCGCCACCGCCGTCGGGTGCTGCAGAACTGCTATCCTCGCCGTAAACTCGCTTGCGACCTTCGGCGGGTTGTTCGTTGGCCCAGCCACATCGCCTCGCCTTATGTCCGCCTTGCTCAAGCCGCGAATGTTGAAGCCGATGTTGTCGCCCGGCATCGCCTCCGATATTGTCTCGTGGTGCATCTCTATCGACTTGACTTCAGCCGTTTTGCCCGCGGGTTCGAAGATTATTGTTTCGCCAGTCTTCAGCACTCCCGTCTCAATCCTACCGACTGGCACAGTCCCTACACCTGTAATAGAGTAGACATCCTGCACTGGTAGGCGCAGCGGTTTGTCCACCGGTTTCTCGGGCACGACGAATGTGTTCAGGGATTCCTCAAATATCGGCCCAGTGTACCACGCCATCTTATCGCTCCTCTTCGTAATGTTATCCCCATTGAAGCCGGAAATCGGCACACAAACGAACTTCTCGGTGTTACGATATCCTATCTCTCTCAGCAGCTCAATTATTTCTGACTTTAACTTGTCGTAGATATCTTTCTTGTACCCAACGAGGTCCATCTTGTTTATGGCGATGACTAGCTGCCCGACACCAAGGGTGAACGCGAGCGCGGCGTGCTCTCTCGTCTGAGGCATTATTCCATCGTCGGCCGCCACAACTAGGATAGCAGTGTCCGCTTGGCTAGCTCCGGTAATCATGTTCTTGACGAAGTCCCTGTGTCCTGGAGCATCAATTAGGGTAAAATAGTATTTGTCCGTTTCGAATTTTTGATGCGACAAGTCGATGGTCAAACCCCTCTCTCGCTCTTCCTTCAAGCTGTCCATGACCCATGCAAACTTGAAGGTCTTGCCTTTATCGCCCATCTCTTCAAATTTCTTTATCACAGAAGCATCGACCAAACCCTTCTCGAATAAGAGTCGGCCTAGCGTTGTGGACTTGCCGTGGTCCACGTGGCCTATTACGACCATGTTCATGTGTGGTTTTGCCATGAAATATCCCTCCGTTATATGACTCAATACAATTCTATAGGCGCTTTAAAAAGCCTTACGGCCTACCTGGCTCCTTTTGCTATCCTCTCTGTTTCCTCCTTGCGCGCGATGGCGAAGCTCTTCATATCGTTGTTTGATGCCATTATTAACTCATCTGCGAGGCACTCCTGGATAGTTTTCTTGTTTCTGAAAGACGCTGCGAATGCTCCACCCGCGATGTTCTTCAATGCGATATCTAACCTGCGCTGCGGGGCCGAGTCAACCGCTAAGTGGTAGGTTATACCACCATAGCTGATCCTCGTAGTTTCTTCTCGTGGAGCAGAATTTTGAACTGCATTTATCAGGACTTGCAATGGATTCTTTTTCGCCTTCTGTTCTATTATGTCGAACGACCTCCGCACGATATTGTAGGCTTTATGCTTCTTCCCACAGGCCCCTGCCCCTCGAATGACCTTGCCACCAAGCTTCCTCGCGCCAGGGCCAGAGCGCATCAACTTGTTCATCAGACGTTCGACTATCGTCAACTCAGCTTTACCAAATTGTTTTTTTGCATGTTTACCTCCACTGTGCAGGACTGTGGAGAGTGGTTCCAACCGAATGTATTTTTGAAGTCCAGGATCGGCTACCGACACACCCTCAGCTCCCCACTTTCCGAAATACTTGAAAGCCAAGATATCACCGCTTCGGCTTCTCCTTGCGTCCTAAGACGAGTTCTCTCAACGAAACGTTGTTCACGGATGTCACTTTATATCGAACGCCTGGGATATCTCCATATGCGCCACCTTTCGCACCGCCGATGCCCTCGATTATTACCTCATCATGTTCATCGATGAAACCTATCGCACCATCGCCGGGAGTGAAGGCCGTGACCTGCCGTCCATTTTTGACCAACTGCACGCGGCAACATTTTCTTATCGCAGAGTTCGGCTGCTTAGCTTCGACGCCCACCTTTTCGAGCACGATCCCCTTGCCTTGAGGTGACCCCTCGAGCGGGTCCGCCTTCTCGTCCAAGCGTAGCACGCGCCGCTTGTACGCCGCAAGCTTCCATCTGAACCTCTGCCTCCCATGGCTGAGCTTACGAGCCGCGAACTCGCCTCTACTACCTTTGCTCATTTATTCCACCATTAGTAAGATGTTCTACTCCTGAGCCCTAAAAAACTCACGTTAAGGATACATCATGGATATTGTGGTGTCTGAGCGCGAGTAACTTCGCGCGTTGAATGTTTTGACCGCCTCGGCCTATCGCCAAACCTCTATCCGAGCTGTCAACATCGACGAGAGCCACCTTCCTTCCTTCGCGTTCGACCACATTGACTCCCACGACTTTAGCTGGCAAGAGAATGTTTTTTACGAACTCAACTGGGTTCTCCGAATACTCTATGACATCGATGCTCTTACCCATCGTTTGCTTGACCCTTTTTATTCTGCTGCCTCCTTTGCCTATCGCCATCCCAATATCCCCTGGACGAACGATGAAAGTTATTTTTTTACCTTTTTCATCTACCAAGCAATCAACTACGCTAGCTCCAGTGATGCTCTCAAACAGCGCAATGTATCGCATATCATCTGCACTCAATTTTACGCCCATTTACTTGCCCCTGAGACCCAATATCCCCGAACTCCCTGGTTCCAAAACTGTCACAACGCTCACGAGGAATGGCTTACCGCACGCGAGACCAAGGGCCGTGCTATCGCCCTCATAAAAGTAAATCGGAACATTCGCTAATTTTGCATAGTGCTCCACATCCGATCGAACGGCGTCTGGACAATTTGAGGCCAAAATAACGAGCTTCGCTTGCCCAAGCTTCACAAATTTTACCGATTTATCAGAACCTAGAATGACTTTCCCTGTGTCTACGGCCTGACGAATCTCCCTATTGATGTCCAACTTTTTCTTCCCTCCGCATCACAAGCTCAACTGAACCCGTACCGAGAGGTATTGGCTGACCAGCTATGACGTTCTCGATTATTCCATCCAGTTTATCTTTTTCTCCCCTTATGCAAGCGTCCAAAAGGTGCTTGGTCGTGACCTCGAACGAAGCGCGGGCCAGAACACTGGCCTTTTCTCCGCTTACGCCATGTCTGCCGACCTGCTTCATATCACCATCGTGGGTCATCATGTCGGCGACCAGCATGATGTGCCGGACATCCACATCGAGGCCCTGCTCCTCCAGCGTTTTGACGGCCTCAATTATTATCGAATTTCTCGCCGCTTCAATACCGAGGACTTCTTCAACCTCGTTTATGTTATTGGTCACCGTCCTCGTTTGGTCAACACCACGCAACTGGAGAATATCCGCAAGGTTTGAACCTTCCGTGTAGACAACGTATTCGTTGCTCTCCATCTTAACGACAACTCGATTTATCCCCTTGATACCTCGAAGCGGCACACCTTTCACCTTGGTCGCTGTGCGCCGCAACTCTGAAAGGGTCTGTGTCGGGGGCTTGATCCGCAACTTATTTCCTTCTACCGGGGCGTCTATTTTCAACGCCTCGCGGATTATGGATGCCACTTTGGTTGGTGTCAACTCCTTCTGCTGCATCCTGCCTCGGTCGAGCGTTACCACGAACTCCATATTGATGAGGTCCATCTCAGTCTGGGAGGCGACATCCTCGACGGTCGTGGCTTCTATATCCTGAGCGAAAGCGCGCGCCTTGTTTTTATCTTCGGCTAATTTTCCTGTGAGATAGATCGTCATCAGGGCTGTGGATGGCACCCTCCTCGCATCAATTATCTCAATAATTCGAGGAAGACCCAAAGTGACGTTAAGTTCCGCAACACCTGCATAGTGGAAAGTTCGCAAAGTCATCTGAGTGCCAGGCTCACCTATCGACTGCGCGGCAACTGTGCCCACAGCCTCGCCTGGCTCGACGATCGCATTGATATACGCCTTCTTTACCGTACCCAATACGTCATCAAGCTGCTTGCGCGTTATCGCCCTCTCCTTGCTCACGCGCAGGAGGCCCCCCTCGAGCGCCTTGATCACAGATTCTGGCAATACCCCCTTCAGCTTGTCGACCTCGCTTTTTATTGTGTCGTCAGAAACTCCTGCCATATCTTATTCCTCCGTCCTGATTATCCGATCGATTATTTTTTCGACATTAACAGCCTTTCCATTATCGCTGCGAGCTGGGTCGACTTGGTCTTCACCGTACACGAACTGGATTATCATACCTCTATCGTCTCGCACTGTACCATCGTATTCAACACGAAGATCTTGCAATGCATTGATCAACCTTCGTTGCATGTAGCCGCTCTGGGCCGTCCGTACAGCCGTGTCTACCAAACCCTCGCGCCCACCCATGGCGTGGAAGAAGAACTCCAAAGGCTTGAGGCCACGCTTGTAACTCGAATTAACAAATCCTCTCGCCTCGGCGCCGAGATCTCCGGGCTTGAAGTGCGGCAAGGTACGACCTCTGTACCCTCTGCTGAGGCGCTCTCCTCTAACAGATTGCTGGCCCACGCACGCTGCCATCTGGGTGAGATTAAGCATGCTGCCGCGCGCGCCCGTCCTTGCCATGATGACCGCGTTGTTGTCCAAACCAAGGTACTTCTCGGCTATCTCTCCAGTCTTATCTCGACTCTCCGCCAGAACTTCCATTATGCGCATTTCAAGGGTTTCACGCAGAGAACGTCCGGGCAATGGTTCGAGCTCACCTTGGTTGTAGACACCTATCAGCTTCCTCACTTCCTTGGACGCATCATCGAGCACCTCATCTATGCGTTCCTTCGCCTCCTCCGGTATGTCCTCGTCGTCGATACTCGTGGTGAACCCAGACATGGCCGCCATCGCTATCGCCAGCCGCGTGACATGGTCTAAGAACTCCCTCGCCGCATTCGTGCCATAATCTTTCACAATTCTATCCAACACCTCACAACGATCGAGAGCTTTGTACGCACGTGCGTCTATTACTCCTCGGACCAACTGTCCATCTCGTATGACGACATACGCATCGATATCACAATCCTCGTTTTTGCAACGAACACAATTCTCACATATCTTCGCCTTGTATGTCAAATTCAGACCCTTTGGCAAAAACATGCTAAATATTTGCTTGCCCGTCCAATACTCGACACCTGCCTTCTTCACCGCCGGTTTGGGCAAGTTCTTCATCAAGCCTGCTGCTGCCAGCAACTGTTGGGCGTGATCGCGAGTGAGCAAAGTGCTCTTGTGGGTCAGTAGGTAAGCACCCGTTATGTGTTCCTGGATACCACCGATGATTGGACCGCCAAAGCGTGGCGACAGTATTTGCTCTTGTACCCTCATTAGAATGCGCGCCTCCGTTTGGGCCTCCTCGCTTTGTGGTACATGCAAATTCATCTCGTCGCCATCGAAGTCGGCGTTGTATGGCGGACAAACACACAAGTTAAGCCTAAATGTCCTGCCTGGCATGACCCTAACCTCGTGGGCCATTATCGACATGCGATGGAGGGAGGGTTGCCGGTTGAAAAGTACAATATCTCCGTCCATCAAGTGCCTCTCGACGACGAAACTTGGCTCCAACGTCTTCGCAAGTTCCTCGCGGTCTGCATAGCGCAAATCATAGCGTTTGCCATCTGGGCTCAGGGTATAATTTGCGCCTGGATGAGCATCTGGGCCGCGACGAACGAAGTCTCGCAGCGTTTCAACGTTATGGCTCGTAGCGCGGATGGGAACAGTCAGCCTTTTGGCGATGTACTCCGGCACACCAACATCATTTATGCTTATGTAAGGATCGGGGGACACGACGGTTCTCGCGGAGAAGTCAACGCGCTTGCCAGAAAGGTTTCCGCGAAATCGTCCCTCCTTACCCTTCAAGCGCTGCGCGAGCGTACGTAGAACCCGACCTGACCTGTGCCTAGCAGGAGGAATCCCAGATACCTCGTTCGTGAAATACGTGGTGACGTGATATTGCAAAAGCTCCCAGAGGTCTTCGATGATAAGGTGAGGCGCCCCGGCCTCAATATTCTCAGCCAACCTTTGATTTATTCTGATGATATCGACGAGCTTATGGGTTAGATCATCCTCAGAGCGAACGCCCGACTCTAGAGTTATACTGGGCCTGACGGTGACAGGTGGTACAGGCAAAACTGTCAACACCATCCACTCCGGTCTAGCTACGTTTGGGTTTATTCCGAGGAGAATGGCGTCGTCGTTCGTTATTCGCTCCAGCCTCTCGCGAACATCGCTTGGGGTCAACCTATTTTTACCTTCCACGAAAGCTGTTGGCTTCTCGAACTTGATTTTCTGTAATTCTTCACCGCAGTGCGGACATTTTTTATGCTTAGCTGTAGATGCATTTTTTACGATTTCGTCTGCAACTCCCCACCATGATTGTCCCGCTGCCATTAACTCTTCGACATGCTTCCGATAATCCTCAAGCTTCTGCTCCGGCAGACAAATCCTGCCGCACTTCTTGCAAGTGGCGCGCAAACAATCGTATACTGTCTCAACATGGCCGACATGTATAACAGAGCGCGCCAATTCTACATGGCCGAAATGACCCGGGCATTCCTTCGCGCGAGAACCACACGTCCTGCACCTGAGACCTGGATCGACGACGCCAAGGCGTGAATCCATTAACCCCCGCTCTATCGGATAACCATCTTCATCGTAAGTATCGGCCATGACTACTCGCGTCACCGAAATCTTGCGTATGTTTTCCGGCGAAAGTAGTCCGAAATCGACTTCATCGATAAGTTTTGGAACGTGCGCCATACCATTACCTCATGCTCTGTCCCTCAGCTTGAGCCGAGGCGCCATGCACATCGACTGCAGCTCGTCCAGCAACAATTTAAAAGCGTACGACATCTCGACGGGATTGATGTCCGACTCCTCATCGCAGAGCGGGCAATACATTCGATCGCGCCGCCTATCGTGGACGGCTAAACTTCCACACTTGCCACAAACCAACGCGGTATACTTGTCGGACCCTTCCAACAAACGCTCCTTCAACAACATCGCGGCACCATGCCCTATCAAACAGTCACGCTCCATCTCACCGAAACGCAGCCCACCTTCGCGCGCCCTGCCTTCAGTTGGCTGGCGCGTAAGGACCTGCACAGGGCCGCGGGCCCGAGCATGAATCTTATCGGCCGCCATGTGGTGTAATTTCTGGTAGTAACATACGCCGATGAAAATATCCACTGGGATTATCTCGCCAGTTATCCCGTTGTACATCACTTCTCTACCGGTGTGTTTGAACCCATATTTTTGTAGAGCCTCTCGCAACTGCTGCTCTCGAGTTCCACTGAATGGTGTGCCATCAACGCGTTGCCCACTCATCGATCCGACTTTGCCGGCTATCATCTCCAGCAGTTGCCCGACCGACATTCTCGAAGGAATTGCGTGGGGATTGATTATCACATCAGGAACAATCCCTTCTTCTGTGAACGGCATGTCCGCTGCATCGAGTATTATACCAATTACTCCTTTCTGACCATGCCTCGATGCCAGCTTATCCCCCACCTCCGGAATCCGCAAGTCCCGTACGCTGACTCTAGCGAGCTTGTTTCCATCCACGGTCCTAGTCATAAGAACCATGTCGACGATGCCTTCTTCACTTGGCCTAACCCTTATAGAACTTTCGCGACGTCCATGTTCGGCAGCGATTCCAAACTCATCGACTTCTTCCAAGAACCTCGGCGGACTCGTTTTGCCTATCAAAACGTCCTCGCCGCGCACTTCAGCCTCGACCGCCGTCAATCCATCCTCGCCAAGGTTTCGGTACAAACTAGCATCCGCGTAACCTCTGATTTCCTCTTTGGGTATCTCGAACTTATCCTCCTGACCACCAGGATAACGTCCCTCCTCAGCCTCGTAAAGCCTGAAAAAGGTAGAGCGCCCTAATCCTCGATCTATCGATTGTTTGTTGACCACCAATGCATCTTCCATGTTGTAACCACCATACGTCGCAATCGCCACCACAAAGTTCTGCCCAGCTGGTCGCTTATCGAACCCAACAGTGCTCATGATCTTTGTCAAGACAAGCGATGTCTGAGGATAGTGGAAGAAGTGGCCGCGGGTATCGACACGCTTCTGGAAGTTGGTGGAAGCGACACCAAGGGCCTGCTTCGCCATGTTCGCGCCATATGTATTGCGCGGCGATTGATTGTGCTCGGCGTACGGCACCAATGCTCCGCTTATCCCCAAAATCGAGAGCGAGTGAAGCTCCAGATGTGTGTGTTCGGGGGTCAGCTCCTCGGGGGTGACTGCGATATACAAGTTTTCTTCCTCCTCAGCGTCCAAATATTCGATCACACCCAAGTGGATTAAATCCGACCAGCTAAGATCAGCTGCCTTGACTTTTTTGATGTGTTCGTCGGTCAAAAGCGGCTTTCCACCCTCGACAACTATCAGAGGCCTGCGCACCCTGCCAGAATCTGTATTTATTGTCACCTCGTTCGTGTCCTCATGATATGAAATGTTCACTTGCTCATCCAAGGCTCCCTTGCGACGTTGCTGCCTGAGCTTTTCGACAAGTATCTTCCCATCTTCAGTTACCCCGATCAAACGTCCATTTATGAATACGCTCGCCTTGCCTCGACGCTCACCCCCCTTCAAGACTTTGACTCCCAATTTTCCAACCAAACGCTCCACTTTTTCCTCATCGGTGCCAGTAGAAATCCCAGCCGTCACTGCAAGGTTTTTGACGAGTCCGCAGTTTGGCCCCTCTGGAGTTTCAACTGGACATATTTTTCCCCAGTGAGTGGAATGCAAATCTCTGGCCTCGAAATGCGGCTGACTGCGACTTAGAGGAGAAACTATGCGACGCAGGTGAGACACCATCGCCATGAAATTAGTGCGATCCAAAAGCTGGCTGACGCCCGTCCTCCCACCCGGCCAATTGCCAGTCGCCAACGCATGTCTGATGCGCTCGGTGAGCACATCGGCGCGAGCTGCTGTTTTTACGTTGAGTTCACGGCCCCGCGCGTTGGCTCGCTCAAGCTGATATTTTATATCTCTCGTGAGGTTGATGAATGCAAGCCTGAACACATTTTCGAGCAGATCGCCGGCGAGTTTCAGACGTTTTTTAGCATAATGATCTTTATCGTCGACATCTCGCCTCCTCATCGAGAGCTCTATCACTCGTTCCGCCATGCGCCCGAGGTAATGCGCCTTTCGAATGCGATCAGCAGAGGTCGAGCCGATATGAGGGAGCAAGTATCTATCCAAAACTTCCTGCGCTCGCTGCAATCTATAATCTCTGGTCTGTCCGATCGCGACCCTTTTTCCGATGATATCGAGTGCATCTGCCTTCGTCTTTACCTCTGCTGCCTCCTGTAAATTCTCAAACAATTCTTTGACTATCTCAGGATCATCCGATACTGCCTCGACGATATCCTTGTCGCTCTCGACACCAAGAGCCCGCATCAAAACCACGAAAGACAAGTGCCCAGGTACGGCTGGGAATGATACTTCTATGATGCCATCTTTTTTGCGCTCCACTATCACAAGGGCTCTGAACCCGCGGTGCGTTGAGAAAACCTTCGCTACTTCCGTGCCCATGCGCTCATCGCGCTCGACGAGGATATCGTTGGAAGCCAAGTCCTCCTGTGTAACTATCACGCGCTCCGAGCCGTTGACGATGAAATATCCACCTGGGTCTAGAGGATCCTCGCCCGCTTCGATTAAATCCTCATCCTTCATGTTCCGCAGCCTGCAGAGCTTAGATTTCAACATCACCGGCATCTCGCCTATGTAGACCTCCACGGACTTGCGCTGCTGCCCACGCTCGATCTGTATCATCTCCAAGTAGATCGGCGCAGAATAAGAAAGGTTACGGAGCCTAGCTTCGTTCGGCAAGATGTGCGAGGTCGAACCATCCGCTTCACGAACCTGCGGACCATGAGGGCCAACCCTTATCTTTCCGAGCTTGACCTCGGCACCCTCTATCTCCACATCTATCTTGCCTATCTCATCTATTATCCTTTGCAACTCGTGATCGATGAAATTATCGTAAGAATCTAAATGTTGTCTGACTAAACCTTTCTCTTTAAAAAAAGCTTCAAGGAGTGGCCATGTATCTTCCAACCAATCGTCCCCTATCCCTCTACCACATGGCGGTAGGCTATCGCCCTGCCCGCCGTCTGACTATCACGAGTTATCTTCAAAATATCCCCTGGCTTCGCTCCTATCGCCTTTACAACTGGGTCAGAATTTTTGATCAAAGGCAGTTGATGTGGCGTAACCTTGAATTGATCTAGAACGACCTTCGCCTGCTCAGCTGACAATATCTCGTGCTTCGGCACGAGCACATGCTTTCTAACGTCAAACTCGACCACCGCTACCCTCCAAGGTTTCAGCCGCGCCCGCCGCCCAACGGGCCCGGCGGGATTCGAACCCGCGACTCCCGGCTTAAAAGGCCGGTGCGCTGACCAGGCTGCGCTACGGGCCCCCCACCGGTGGAAAACGCGGCTGAAAATTTTAGCATATTTATATCTTTTGCCATTTTAAATTAACGAAGGTGCTTTTAAGGTTTTCTAAAAGAGGGTTCTATAAACTTATTTGACCTGGAAACATATGTACTATCTTTTAGTTCCCGCACTTAGTGCCCAATCGGGATCAAACAGGAGGTT
>CAZLQN010000002.1:0-25271 GCA_964561735.1 Hadarchaeota archaeon (SeqCode)
CGCCTGCTCTAGCTCAAACCGCTCGAGCTCTTTCAGTTCGAGAGGCATTGAAATCAACCCAGTTTTGTAGTGCATGCTGTATGGCGCTCGAACGTCACCCATGGGCTTAATGATCGAAGCGTCGAACAACACCTTGTCAACCCTCTCCTCCTTTTTTGCAGTTTCTGTGGTGGTCAAACCAAGCAGCTTCTCTGCCACCCGAGACTCGATGAATCGCACGATATCAGCGTAAAAACTGAACATGTTTCGCTCACGTCTTTCCGTTCGAAGTTGTTTTGGCTGATAATCTCTAGGGAGTTCATGTGGTTTAAATCGTACCCAGATTTGAAAACCTCGTGACCCAGAAAATTTTATTGCAGGTTCTGCACCGTAGCCGGAGAGTATCCCATGTGCTGCTCGAACGACCTGCTTTGTCTTCTCTATCGGCACCTGTTTACCCGCGTCGAAATCGATCACCAACCAATCGGGAAGGTCGCTGTTGATGCGATGGATGTATGGGATGAAGTCTATGCCGTGCACATCGAGCCACTTCTCGACATCTTTAGCGCTCTTTATCGTGATGTATTTCGGCCCGAGCTTTCGCTGCAACCATGCGCGTTCGGTGAAAAGTCTGAAGACCGAGACCCACCGGTCGCGGCAGACCTCGAGCAGAGCGTCGACCACATGGGGATAGTACTTCTTCGCCCTGTACACCTTGAGGTAGTCCTGGTTGAGCTCCTCGCGAACTTGGCGCCAGCGCTTTTCGAAGTGTTCGCGCCCGGCATCCGTTATCGCGTACTCTTCCGCACGTTCTTCTACCCAGCCCTTCTTCCCAAGCTTTCCGAGCAGCCCTTTGGATTCTTTTTCATCGAACTTCTCGCCAACGTCACGAGCCAGCTTCTCCTTGATATGCTCCAGCCCGACGAACTTTCCTCTACGCTTTATCGTCAGCGTCATCAACGCGTGATCCTCTGGCGTCGCCTTGGCCATGAACTCACGCAATCTGCCCGAGCTTATCGCCAAGCAGCCCCTCAGCGCACTTCCAGCACACGAAGCTCGCCTTTGCCTCACCGGGTTTCACGACCTTGACGTAGGCGGCGTCATAGCTCATGATCTGAATCCCTTTTCCACACAGCTTGCACTTCGGTCCTTTCGCCTTCATGTTCATCAAAAATAACTAGGCGATCAAAATTAATAGCTTCCGCGCAGACTGGTTTCGAGAACATGCTTCCAATTCTAAAACCGCCGAAATTCGATCTGAATGAGCTGGCTCGCATCCAAGAAAAAATCGCAAAAAATGTCGTCCGAGAGGACCGCTTTAAAAAACTTGAAACCATAGCTGGCTGCGACCTCTCCTTTGCCAGCGGAGATGAGGCATACGCTGCTTGTGCTCTCTTCGACTACAAAAGCTGGGAGCTGATTGATAAAAAAATCGCCAAGGTCAAGGTCGAGTTCCCTTACATCCCAACTTTCCTGGCCTTCAGGGAGTTCGACCCCATGTTGAAGGTCGCTCGAGATATTGATGCAGATGTTTTTATGATCGGGGCCCAAGGCATTGCCCACCCCCGGCGCGCTGGACTCGCAAGCCACTTCGGAGTTCTTATCAACAAACCGACGGTGGGCGTGGCTAAGGGGCGTCTGTGCGGAGAGGCTGAAGAACCTCCAAACGAGCGGGGAGCCTATTCCCTGCTCAAAGATGGCAAAGATGTGATCGGCGCGGTGCTCAGGACTCAAAAGGACACGAAGCCCGTCTACGTGAGTATTGGTCACAAGCTTTCGCTCAAAACGTCAATCAAAATCACGCTCGAAACCGTCCGCGAAAATCGCCTACCCGAGCCGCTCCGCGTGGCACACGAGCTGGCGACGAGTGCGATGCGGAGTTAAGTTTTAGGCTGGAATGCACACGTGTGAAGTGGTGATCGATTGAAATACAAGCGGGCAGGCGATTTCATCGTCATCCGTTTCGATGAGAACGAACGGATAATCGAAAACTTGGAGAATGTTTGCTCGAAGGAAAAAGTGATGAGTGGGATCATCCTGTCGGCGGTCGGGGCCCTCAAAGAAGGCACATTGATCTACAGGCGCGGCTGCCAGGGCGACTTCCACGAGCACCTGGAAATCGTCGGCAACGGCAACATCAGCAAAGCCGACGGGAAGGTCAAGATCCACCTGCACATCGCTGGCGGGAATGATAAGAGCGTCAAGGCCGGACACCTGATCGAGGGCGTGGTGACCGTATTCTGCGAGGTGGCCATCCAAATATTGCATGGTTTCTCGATGGAGAGAAAAGTCGATGAGAGCTTGGTGTCGCAAAAAGTTTTGAATCCATATGTGCTCAACCCTTAGGTGGTCGAAATAAAAATTGGTCTATCCAGCCTGCTCTTCGTGAAAGCGTCGCTGGAGGATGCCATAAAAGGAATCGCGGAGGTCGGCGCGGACTACATCGAGATAATCTGCGACCTGCCACACTTCATGTCAGATTTCGATCTGGTGGAGCTGAAAAAATTGAAAGAATTGTTAGATTCCTGCAGACTTGGAGTCTCAATCCACTCGACCTTTTGGGACCTGAACCCAGCCAGCCACTATTCTGAGATCAGAAAGCTCGCGACGACGTACATCAAAAAAAGTATCGACGCCTGCGACATCCTCGAAGGAAAAATTGTCGTGATACACCCTGGGCGCTGCCCGGTCACGGAGTTCGCGCCTCTGATCGAGATGGGCAAGAGTTGGTATCGTGAATCCATAAAAGAATGCCTACGACACGCGAAAGACAGGGACATCACGCTGACTTTGGAAAATCTCAATGGAGGAATCCACTATCCATACTCCACCGCTCGCGAAATCAAGGCGCTCACGCAGGATCTCGATGGGCTCGGGCTTACATTCGATATCGGCCATGCTTACGTCGGAGAGAAACAGGCCAACACGAGCGCCCCAGAGCAAGAAATCGCTGCCACCATACGAGATGTCGGAGATTGCCTCACACACCTCCACATCCACGACAACAAGGGCGCCTTCGACGAGCATCTCCCCCCAGGCGAAGGCAGCATTGATTTCAAACCGATACTTCGAGCACTGAAGGATGTTCGATACAAGGGATTATGGATCGCAGAAGTCTGGAGCCCCAAGGATCCCTTCGAGACCGGTCGAAGAGGCGTGAACAAAACTAGAGAATTGCTGACAAGATTCTAATGTGCCTCCGGACAAGAGCGATGATCAGACCGCTAACATCGAACAAATCAAGTCTGATTTAGGCTTGCCGAATTCTGTACGACACATATTCGTAGCCGAGTCAACACCATCTGAGATAGGGCCGGGATATATTTGTGAGCGGTGCTCTCTAGTGAGCTCGTTCACGTAATCGAGGTAATCCCGCCCGCGCCCGTGTACTCAAGTGTGCTGCACATCGTCCAGTCATCCTGATCGTCGACGGAGTGCGAATTCCTGTACATATGCCCTGGCCCATAAAATACTCGAATTTTGCCCCATAAAAAAAGTGCCCCCCAGTTATACAAAAATATACTAAAATATACAAAATTAAATACTAAATGCTCCAAATGCCGATACTCAAATGCTGCAGATTTTTTGGACTAAGGTTGTATCTCTGCTACGACCGTTGTGAAGATTGGCCCGCGGACATCGATGTGCTTCTTTTTGCTGGTGATGTACCTCTGAGCAGCATCATCGACGATTATGTTGATGTCGCTCGGTAACTTGGCCGCCCGCACCCTCACCTTGACCGCACGATCCCCTTGCCTTGTAACCCGCTCAATCTCATGTGCCGCGAGGGCAGCGAAGGCATCGATGTAGCGTATGCCCGTGGATAAGCCATCTTTCCTCACGGCCTGCAGAAACTCGTCCTTCTCCCAACCCTTCGGTGGCAAGCCAACGATGTTCCCCTGGTAGACGTGGATGGTGTTGAAACCCGCTGGCCCTATCAACTTCGTGCCACTTTCCGGCTCCACCACGCGAACCACGACACGTTTGCCCATGAGTTCGCCCTCAAAAGCTTTGAACTCGCAAGGACTCGGCGCATCGGCATGCTGCTCCGCAGTTTTTACTATCGCGGCAGCTATCCTTTTTCCATCATCTGTGCTCGGCTCCAGCTCAAGCTTTATCATCTTCACGAGCTCAACATCGGAGAACTCCGTAGGTTTGTAAAAGTATGGATAAGCCAGTGCACGTATGTCCGTTTCGCCCGTCATTATCATAAGTATGCGCTCGAGACCTATGCCCAAGTTGAACACAGGGTGCGCAATCCCGTAGTTGCTGAGCGCGACAGGGCTATAAAATCCAGCGTCCCCCACCTCTATGAACTCTCCAGTCTTCGGGTGCTTGACGAATATTTCGAATTCCGTCTGGGGCGCGTAGTACTTAGATGTCGCTGCCTTTATCGAAAATTTTACCTCGGCGAAACCGAGCTTGCTTAGAATTTCACGGGTTATCTTCTCCCCATCTTCTAGACTGATTTCCTCGGCTGCGATGACCACCGAAGCCGTCCATGATTCGTAGAGGTGCGTCGGGTCGAGCCGCTGCTCACGCCTGAACTTTTGACCGATCGAGAAGAGCTGAAGTGGCAAAGGCTCGCGCTTAAGCATTTCTTTGAGCACAAGGAACCATCCGGCAGTTGTATGACTTCGCAGCGTCAGATCGGTTGGGGTCGGCTCGAGCTTCTTGAACTCTGAGAAGAGCGAAAGGAGCCCGCTAGCCTGCTCCTCCTTGATATTCAACTCCTTCACGATGACCTCCGCAAGATCGTCCGCGGGGATAGCTCCTTCCTTGTAGCGCCTGAAAATTCCTTGAAGCTCCTTAACTTTATCGAACTTTGGAACAATTTTGCGGATCTCCTGGAGTTTCTTGCGACTGATGCCTATGTCCGGGCGCTCCAAACCCGCGAGGAAAAACACGCGATCAAGGATGACCGACGCCTCCGGGCCGTACTGGGCGAAAACTTCCTTCTTCTCTATTATAGTTGGAACTGAAATTTCAACAAAACCTAGTTGGACTAGCGCTTGCCTGACCTTCTCTATTAGCTCCTGCAGCTCGTTCGGCCTGCCCTTCTTTTGCAGCGAGAAGAGTCGCCCTTCCTTCTTGATTAGTTTGGCTGTTTCAAGCCACGCTGCCTCGTAATCCTTCTTGGCGCTCGTCCTAATCTTCGCCACATCGAATTTCGCCATCTACTTTGCCTTCCTCTTCGCGTGCTCGAGTGCTCGCTCCAACCTCTGCTGCCCGATAGCCGCGGTCAAATCGCCGCGGGTCCTCTCGAGCACTTGCCTTACCATATCTTGTTTGCGCCTCATGCCTGGCAAAATAGCGTCCGGGTAATCGAAACTCATGAGCAACTCAAGGATGTCCTCCATATGTCCGAGGGCGCGTTCCGCGGCTTCAACTTTATCTGCCCTGATAGAGTCCAGAGCATACCTCCTGAGTTCTCCAGCGGCATCTGCCATGCCACTCAGATACGCCTTGTAGGGTGCTTTGAGTTCTTTCGGGCCCAAAAACTTCCTCTTTACGATTAAAGCCTGCACTATCCTGGCCTCGCAGTACTCTTGACACGCTGATTGCACGAGCCCAGAATCCATCCATGCTGGATCTTTCTTGACTGCTTTCACCAATGCGGAAAGTGAAGAATTCGCTCGAGACACTTCCTTCCTGACGGTGCCCGAATCCCCACGGTGCATAGCCGTTATTGCCCTCGAGGATGCCCTTATCACCTCGCGCGAGCGCTCCAGCACCTTCTCGCGGAGTTCCTCTTGAACATCGAAGTGCCTACGCATCCCTTGAACAATTTTCTTCAATCTAACCCCATCTAACTCAATAGGCTTTTCTACTATATTAGAGAATTTGATAATCATTTCCTTTTCAACAATACTACCCGGCTAGGCTCCGATTCATCGACAAGTGAATAACCCGTCTCCTTCGAAAGTTCCTGCGCAAAATCTTTAATTTCATCAAACAACGGCATGTTATCTATACCCAACCGTGCTCGCGAATATCCCACGCACATGTAAGCCTTCGGCTCGATGAAATCGGGCATCGCTCTCTCTATGAGCCTAGCATAGCCCTTCGCATCCCTAATGTTGAGCCCCTTGACCAACGTCAGCCTGATCACCTTACGGCAATCGAATGAAGGCATGATCTCTAGGCTCTCGTTCAGCCGCTCCCAACCATCGTCGACTTGCGGCTGGCACACCGCTTTGTAGGTCTTCTCATCTGGCGCGACTACGGAGATGTAGAGTTGCGTCGGCTCGGTTATCTCCTCAAGGACGTTTGGATGTAATCCATTTGTCACCAAAAAAGTCGTCATGCCCCGTCTATGACATTCTTCTATGAGGTCGCTTATCTTGGGATACATCGTGGGCTCGCCAGCAAGCGATATCGCGCAATGCTTTGGCTCCCGTGCTTCCTTCCACTTCCTCTTATCTACATCGGGGTTGCCCTTGAACCCACTTAATAGCTGGCGCCGAAACGTGACAGCCCCATCTAAGATTTCTGCTGGATCGTCGATATCATCCACCCAGTTTGGTATGGTCACATCTATATTTCTCCAACAAAAAATGCATCTATGATCACAAAATGGAAGGCTTGGGGTGAGCTGTATACAACGATGGCTCTGAATTCCGTAAAACTGTTGCTTGTAGCAGAAACCCATACCAAGAAGACTCTTCCTCGTCCAGTGACAGATCTTGACTGCGCTGTGCTTGTGCTCGCCCACGAAGCGGTAGCCGCTGCGCTCAAGCTCAGCAATTTGGGCGGCAGAAATCGCCATTCCATCAACTTCGACTATGTCTTTTTCAAACTTCGCAGAACCTTTAGAAGTTGCTCCTTCGCCTCGGACAATTTGCCTTTCCCAGTCATGCTGGCAGCACCAGCGTGCCCTCCACCCGTGCCATCGAACTTTTTCCCAAGTTCCGACATTATCTCGCCTAGATGAAGCGATGCATCCTTGCAAAAATCCTCGCGCGCTCTGCCACACAACCTAATGTCATCCTTCTCTTTTGAACCTACAATCGCGACATCAGCCCCTATCCTCACAAACATCGCCGCGGCGTCTGCCTCAAAGGAATTCAACTCTGAAAAAACTACCAATCGACCATCCATCTTGTGCAACTCCAACCTCTGAGCAGCCTTCAGCATGGCCACACGTTTCGACATGTCCTCCGGCATCTTCAGCGCGTCCAACAATTTGCTGTAGCTCGCGCCTGCCTCGATGAGCCTCTGCACTGCCCCAAATGTTTCATCTTTCGCCAACCTGAACTGCCCTGTATCGCTGACGATGCCCGCCAATAATAAAAAGGCCATCTCAGGCGTGACCTTGGCCCCCAGCTCGTGGATTAACTCCAAAATAATTTCGGACTCAGACGCCGCGCTTTCCTTCACATAATAGAGCTCCACCAACTCCTTCATCCCCTCAACTGGTCTGTGGTGATCTATCACGACTATGCGACGTGCCTTTTGCCTGATTTTTTTTCCGAGCTCTCCAAGGTGCTCGAAGCTCGATGTGTCAACGAGAACAATTATGTCAGCATCCAACTTTGGATCGACGGCTATCTCTCGCCCGGCAGCTTTCAACATGCTTTTCGCCACCAGACCGACGCTCTCGCTGACGCCCGCTTCGGCACGGGCCCCAAGTTGATTCAACGCGTCCGCGAGCGCGAGCGAGCTGCCTACTGCATCTGGATCAGCGTTGTGGTGACAAAGGACAAGTATTCGTTGCCCTCGCTTCGAAGCCTCGGAAAGAAAATTTGAAATATTCTTCATGACTAACCAGCTTCGCCAGTGGGCTGCTTCGCCTTGAGCGCTTCCTGTATCTTGTCGCGCATCTCACGAAGTCGTCCCATCACGCGCTCTTCCTGGCGCTCTATCGTCTTTATGCGCAGGTCCAGAGTTTCTTTGTTCTCCGCAAATTCCTTTTTCAGGGCCTCTTGATCTGCCTTTATCAATATGCTCCCAATGCTCTTGTAGACCGTAGAATTGGCTGGCAACTTGCCGAGTTCCTCGATTGCTCGCTCAGTTTCGCGCAAGATCAGCTCAAGCTGCTGCTTTTGGGCCACCAACGCCTGAGCCTGTTGCTGAACCTGCTGGAACTGTGCGACCTGATGGCGCATTTGCGGCGACAATTCTTCCATTCAATCCCTCCCCATCTCTACCATGTCCCGCGCTACGCTCGCCCAGCGCAGGAATGAGTTCAACGCTGCCCTTAGCGCAGCCGTATCCTCTGCCTCTACTTCTAGACATAAAACATTTTTCCTCTTTGTGATTTTTGTGCGACATTTTGCCGCCTCCGGCAGGATCTCCTCGGGCTTCAACGACCCATATATCGCGTCTGCAATCTTTGCGCTAGGAAATGACAGCTCCAGATGTGCACTAGCCCTCTTTGCCCTTGCCATATTTACCAACCACTCGAGATATGTGGAGCACTGGCCCTATCTTCGCCGCGAGACTCGCTCGAAATTCGATCTTGCCTTCACCGACGAACATGAATGCGCCGGTGCCCGCCGCCTTCTTGACCTGCTTTAGCCCCCATAATTTTTCTAACAAATTTGCAAGTCTCTTGACCTTGGAAGACTCCATGACGATCTTCGCGTCTAGAAGTCGTGTTTTTTGCCCTAAATCCTTCTGCAACTCAACATCGCTCAACTCTATCTGGACGTCGAGCCATTTCCAACCATCATCGACCTCCAAAAAACGCAAAAATTTTGGTTGCTTGGTTATGCTATCAACTATCATAACAATATTGTGACCATGAGAAACCGCAAGAGAAGATAATTTCTTAACGTTTTTTATACCCCTCGGCACGTACTCGGCATTCGGCAGCACTTTGGCCAACTCCCGTGCCAAAATCCGAGCACGATGGCACGGGCGCCTAGATGTAACGATCAACATTTACTTTACCTTTACTTTATGAACGATATCTGAACGAGTTTTTAGTAGAATCCGTCCCCTGCAGTGTGAACATCTGACATCTCCGCGCTCCAATTTTTCGAATATTCGACCACAGCTAGCACACTTGTACATCAACTTCCCTCCTTGGCCTTCTTCTCCACCTCTATTTTTTTCTCTAACGGTTTAGCTATCGGCATCGAGGGCACGTACGCCGCGCCAGCTATTTTCACACCGCACCGCCCGCACTGCCATATCGCCGTGCTCACGCGCTGCACTTTCATAGCGCCACAGCTCGGGCATTTATACTGCTGCTTCAACTTGCGTTCTATATCCGAAACGAGCTTTCTCAACTTCGTGCCGTAGCGCGGCCCAAATTTTCCGGCCGCGCCAATTTTCTTCGTGCGCCCCATTTACCTCACCCTAGATGCTTACGAAGCTCGGCCGCCTTTATCCTAGCCAACTCATAAGCCGCTTTGATCTCCTCCACCGTCAAGTATCCTATCCCTCCTTTCTGCATCGCACATATGCTGTCGTCCTCGATGGTGGTTATCGTCAGCCTCGCATCCATGACGTTTTGTTCGTCCAGCGATGGGTCAACCATCAACTTTCCGTCTATCTTTGCAACTGTCACGGCTACCGGCTTCTTCACAACTGGGAATTCCTCCAGTGTCCACCCCTCGACCTGCGGCTTTTTGACATTCCACAGCGCTGCCACAGCTGCCAGCGAAGCTGCATCGATGAGGTTTCCATCGTAGTCGAGCGCATGGAGGTCTATGTATACCATCCACACCTCCTCGCCAGGGGTTATGCCCAGCTTATCTAGGTCGATTGTCTCCGATTCACGTATCCCTCTATCAACCACGCGAGCCAGCTCGATCGAATTCTCATCAGGTGGCCCTAGCTCGAATGTCGGCGATGCTATTGGCCGCAGTTCGGCGTTAACCATCAGCACACCACTGCTTGGGGTATCTGGAAACGGCTCCCCTCGCTGTATTTTCACGCCCGCCAGCACTTGGGTGTTCCCCATCTTGACAAGTGCCGACCCTTGTGCGTTTTCGATCAAGCCAGTTTCAACCGACACCTCTCGGTATTGGTCCAGAGCGCGCGCATCTGCTCGCTTGTCTTGGCGCGCCAAGTCCACAATATAATCTCGCTTCACAGTCGAAACCAATTCATACATCTTTATCCCTCCTCAGGTTTAGTCTCATATTTTGTCTTGAGTGCTTGTTTCTGCGCCTCGTATATCTGTTCGCACCCTTTCATGGCCATCTCTATAGCTCGCTCGAACTCCTCTGGGGTGAGGTGACCATCCATCTGCAATAGGGTGATCACTTTTTTGCGCGGGAGCATCGCTATCGGCATGTCCGTCGTCCCATAGTTGTCTTCGTCCTTCGTCAAGTCCAACACTATCGTATCATCCACTTTTCCGACGGCGACCGATGAAACGAGGTCGCGCATCGGCACACCGGCGTCAGCCAAAGCTACAGCCGCTGCATTTATCCCCGCTGTGCGCGTGCCAGCGTCCGCCTGCAGGATCTCGATAAATACATCGATGCCTGACCTTGGGTAGAGCTTGGTGAAGACTACTGGTTCAAACGCCTCTCGTATCACCTTTGATATTTCTACCGATCGCCTGTCTGGACCAGGCCTCTTCCTATCGTCCACGGAGAACGGAGCCATGTTGTAGCGACATCTCAATATCGCCGTGTCCGGCTGCTGCAAGTGCCTCGGGTGAAGTTCACGAGGCCCATAGACCGCCGCAAGCACTTTGTTTTTACCCATTTCTACATATGCCGAGCCATCCGCTCTCTTCAAGACCCCCGCTTCAATTTTCAGGGGCCGCAACTCATCGGGCCCACGGCCATCTAGCCGTTTGCCATCGACGATAAGCTTTTCAGGTTTTCCCATCATTTTCCCTCCGATTTCATTTTTTCCAAAAATTGTTTCACTCGATCGGTAAGCCCACTAGTGTGAGCTTCACGTTCGATCATGAGCAATGCTTCCACGACGGCGTTAACCATCCTTTGGTCATCCCCCCATACCATTATGCGTCCGTTCTGGCCTACTTTAATCTTACATCCACTTGTGCTCTGCAAGACCGTCGCCATCGAACCTTTCTTACCTATGACGCGGGGGACTTTTGCCGAGGATATCTCAACCATCTTGCCACCTCTAACTTTCCCCATGCCTGGCCCGCTAGCGTCCAGCAGGACCCTCATCCGTTCATCCACATCTCTTATTTCGGCCACGACCACGTCCCCTATGCGCAAATACTGGCTTATGTCCTCTTTGTCGAGGTCGATCTTCCTGCCCTCCAGATCCGAGACGAAAAGGTTGCCGACGTAGGGGGAATTCAAATCAAGTATCCATCCTGAACGATGGCTGTCCATGGCGATTCCGATAACGGTATCACCTCGCCTCGGCATGTACCGCCCCCCGAGCGGTATCACGCTGATATCCTGCCCGCGAACGTTCATGAGTCCGATGACGGAAGAATAAACTCGATTGCCCTCTTTGAACGCCCCTCCGTATATTGAATGGCTGCCCTCGGCGATCAGCTGCCCGGGAATCACTATCTCGCGATTTTGGGCGTACAACATCACAACACCTTCGTCTGAGCCTCTCCGCTGGTGAGCTCGTTCAGCTTGTCGAAAAACTCCGCCTGGATGCCAGCGGGCACCTCAACCACCGCAGCCCAAGAGCCATCGTTGAGCCACTGCTCCTGCTTGACTGTCGCAAAACTTTTCACGACCCTTTGAGCCTTGCCCGTATAAGCAGCAGGGATCTTGACGGCTATTCGCCTAATCTCAAATTTTAGAGGTACGAGCGGCCGAAGAGCTTTTATGATGCTAGGAAGCTGTTCTTCCGCACTCTTGAATTCATCTACATGCACTCGCGCCGTCTCCATCGCGCTCTCGATCCTCGCCGGCGGATGCGGCGTCCCAGTCTGAGGATTTATCGCCCGTTTCGAGAGGAGCGCGATTACCTGCCTCAACCTCTGCTCCCTCATCTGGCGGCGCTGTTCGGTGGTTACTTGGATCTCCCCCCTACGAAGGATCTCCTCTGCAACTTTCAGCACGTCTGTAGTGCCGAAGACCTTTTGCACCATCTCGTCCGCAGCCTTGTCTCCTTTCTTCGCATCTTTGAAAACTTTGTCTAATGCAAGAACGCCGCGGATGTCATCGCTCTGTCCAGATTTTACAGCCATCGCTAACTCTGGATCCACCAAAATCTCAAAAGTCGTGCTATGGCTGGATAACCTAGCGACGACCGCATCTTCTAATTTTACCATTTCAGCCGTTACTCCCGGGCGGCTCTGGCTGCTGGTTTAGGACCTAGCTGTTTCACATACTTCGAAATTTCCTCAATGGACAATTTTTCGAAGCGCTTGGTTTCAGCCTTGATAACTGCTACCTCAACCTTGGTCGCGTCGAATTCTCCCTCGGACACAGCGCGCAGGGCGTCTATGGCGAGCACGATTGCGTTGTCGATGCTCATCTTCTCGTCATACCTCTTTTCAAAAATCTCTACGACCGTTGGCGCATCCCCCCCGATCGCCTGCGCTTTGTACGCTGCCACGACGCCGCTCGGGTCCGTCTCGAACAAGTGTGGGCCATTCGCATCAATTCCCACGATCAAAAGCCTAGCACCGAACGGCCGAACTCCGCCGTGCTGCGTGTACATTTGTTTTATGTCGCCTATGCGCTTAGCCAGCATCTCCACATTTATCGGTTCGTCGTACCGCAAGCGATTGACCTGCGCTTCTATACGCGCTTGATCGATCAGCACTCGTGCATCTGCTATCAGACCAGAAGCCGCCGCACCAATGTGTTCGTCCACTTGAAAGATTTTCTCTACGGACACTTCCTCGACTATGTTGCTCCTCACTTTTCTCTCGGCTGCCAGAACCACGCCTTCATTGACCTTGATGCCAAGGGCCGTCAAACCCCGCTTGACCGCTTCCTGGGCGTACTGAACCTGGAATAGCTTACCGTCGGGGCTGAATACGGTGATAGCCCTATCATAGCCTGCTCCAGGTGGCATAAAAGCCATTCATTACACCTCTTTAATTGATGATTGTGATTAATCAGTATTTCATAATCAATAGTGTATATAATGCTTTGCTTATAAAGCGGACAGAAACTTCCTCTTGGCCGCCCTTATCGTGCCAGATACTCCCAAAATGCTGAATGCCACATTTCTGCCGCCGATCCGCTTCAACTTGAGGATGGCCGCTTTGACCTGCGCCACCTGTTTATGTTCGCATCTCAAGAGGACACGTCCGGAGTCGGCCCCAAAAAAAATCATCCGCACAACACTCATATCAAAATCTTGCAATCTGCGCAATGAATTCATAATAGCTGACGTTGCCTCGCCCTTGCTTAACTTGGCGCCTGTTACACCAAACGCTATGTACCTATACTTCGGCCTCGTTTACATCACAAACTCCGGTGCAGCGACGAACTTTTTGACCAACTTGGCCGCAACTTCTTTTCTAGCTGGATAAGCAGAGACCTTTAAAGTGAGGTGGATAGCGTCACCGCTGTCAGTCAATGCGAGCTCACCCGCATACGCCTGTTGTTTATCGAACCTGAGGTAGAGATGACAAGACTCGTCTGTCCTATCGTCGACTATTTCGCCGATCTTTTCAAGCTCACCCGCACGCAATTTCTCGACCACGCGTCGCCAAAACTCGTGCAATGTTTTTTTCTGTCCGATCGATGCTTCAAAAGAAACGATAGGATTTCCATGATGACCTTTAAGTTTAGTCCTTTTGATCTCAACACTATTCAGCAACAAAATCCGAAGGGCTGCGATGACTTTTTGCTCGTCTTCAGTTGCATGTGCAAGCGTGCTTACCCTTGCGCTCTTGAACGGCAATTCCATACAATTTCACTTCGGCCCACGACGTCGAGAACGGACGCTCGGTCTGACTTTCTCTGCCCCTTTGCCCTTGCGCAGCAGGCCCCTGCTCTTCCTGCCCGCGCGAGTCAGGCCCCTGAACACTCTGCCGCGATGTGCGACGCTCATCACCCACATGAAGTCCGGGTCGCTCTGTATGGCGGGATGACTCGGGTCCAACATTATCACTTCAAAATATTCGTGCTGTCCGTCGGAGCCGAGTGGATATGAGTTAAGTACTTCGAGGTTCGGATACTTTCGAGCCACTCTCTCTTCAGCTATGAATTGGATATTCTTCTTAGGCACAATCTTTCTGACACCCATCCGCTTGGGTCGGCGCCCACGTGAAGGTCTTACCTTGCGCCTTCCGCCCTTTCGAACTTTGGCCCTAGCCACGACGACGCCCTGCTTCGCCTTGTAGCCGAGCGCATGAGCGCGGTCGAGCCTAGTCGGTTTAGCCACGCGCACCACAGCTGGGCCCTGACGCCACTCGCGCATGCGCTGCTTCATCAGCTTGCTTTGCTCCTGAGAGCCCCAATCATCCCTGATGTGCTTGTACATTTGACCACTCTTCTCATCTTTACAATCTCGCTATAAATTATTAACCAAGCGCCTCTTTTATCTTCTGTGCGACGACGATCGCCGCATCCCGTTGCGCTTCGACGGTGGAAGCTCCAATGTGTGGAGTCAGCACCACGTTCTGCAGCTTCAATAGCGGGCTGCCAATGGGCGGCTCATTTTCGTATACATCCAAACACGCACCGGCTATCTTGCCTTGTCGTAGAGCTTCTACCAGCGCACCCTCATCGATAACCCTACCGCGCGATGTGTTTATCAACACTGCAGTTGGCTTCATCAAACCCAGCTCGTGCCTGCCTATCATGTGCCCTGTTTGTTCCGTCAACGCCACGTGCAGAGTCACGAAATCCGATTGACGCAGTAGGTCGTCCATAGCGACATACCTCGCTCCGGTCCGCTGCACGAGCTCCGCATTTTGTGCGGGATCGCACGCCAAGATATCCATCAAAAACGCTTTTGCCCTATACCCGACGGCCGTGCCTATTCGCCCGGTGCCGACGATGCCAAGGGTCTTCCCCCGCAGCTCGCTGCCCATGAGTTGCGCCTTCTCCCATCGTCCAGCCTTCATACCTGCGTCTGCCTGGGGTAAGCGCCTAGCCCAAGATAGCATCGAAGCAAATACTAGCTCAGCCACAGCGATGGTTGGAGCCTCGGAAGCGTTGAGAATTTTGATGCCACGGACTTTTGCCGCCTCAACATCTATGTTGTCGAGCCCCACCCCCGCGCGAGCAACAATCTTCAACTGTTTGCCAGCATCGATGACCTCTTTTGTAACTTTAGTTGCACTTCTAACTACGAGGATATCGTAACTTCCAAGTTTTGTGATCAACTCAGCTGGCTTCAAGCCTGTAGAAACGTCTACTTCTGCAAATTCACGAAGTAGCTTGACGCCGTCCTCATGAATTTTATCTGCAATCAACGCTTTCATTCTTTACCTCCCCTTCGTCGCCACTATTCGTATGACGTCTTTATCTTTAAGCACATAATCTTCTCCCTTTCGCATCTTAGTCCGAGCGTCGATCGCGTAGAGAAAAGATTCACCGAGTTCTGTGTGGATGAGATACGCAAGCCCACGGGTGGTCGTCCCTTGTGGCACAAGGAACGCATCCGGCAGCACGTTGCCCTTCTTGTCCGTGAGTTTATTTTCATCCTCGACGGGATAGACCACTATCAACTTGAGCAACTCGTAAATCGCCTTGTCTATCACCTGCTGCACGCCAGTGGACCCCCACTGCTTGAGTATTTTTCTGATGAGTTCAAGCCCTCGCTTCTGCCGCTCATCCAGCTTCGCCGCATCGACGATTTCAAAATCCGAATCTCCTGGCTTGTAGCGAATGATGCCCTTCTCCGCCGCCCGCCGCAATACGAGTTCGGCCTCCGAGCACGTTGGGACGACGATGTAACCACGCTCCTTTAATCGTTCGATGTTTGCCGCAGCCGCTTGTACGTCCGCCTTGTTCGCCGCCATCATTATCGGCTTGCTGACCCGCCTCAACTCGTGCGAGAATCGAAGCAAGTCATCGTCTGACCACACGTTTGGAGCAGCGCAACCTATTCCAGAAGCGTCCAGCGCCTGCTCCACATGTTTTTCGTTCACGCCGAGCCCACTCAGACGCTCCGCCACATCTTTCACCACGTTGACGTCACCAGACTTCGTTTTGCGTGCGAACTCCTTCCATCCCCGTGTTATAATTCCGCGCATCCACATCGCTATCTCGACCTCGAGAAAATCGATATCCTTCAGAGGATCGTGAGTGCCAGGGTCACATGGCTTGCCTCCCTGATCCGTAGCCCCCGCAGCGTCGACGACATGTATCAGCGCCGCCGCCATACGAAGGTTGTCTAAAAATACGTTCCCTAGCCCTCGCCCCATGTGGGCGCCCTCGACAAGACCCGCGACATCGATCATGCGCGCGGGCACGTACCTGACCCCATCCACGCAGGCGGAGTTCTGCGGGTTGCATTTCACGTTGAACTCTCGACACGGGCATGGGCTTCTGACGTATGTCACGCCGACGTTAGCGTCTATCGTCGTGAACGGATAGTTTGCCACCGGCGCATTTGCCAAAGTCGCAGCGTTGAAAAAAGTCGTCTTGCCGGTATTCGGCTTGCCAACCAGGCCAAGTTCAAGCATGGCTAACCCCGAGTATAGTATCCCAAATCCTTTTTCTTGCCGAAGCTGCGTAGCCCGTGACGGGCCAGCTGTTCTCGGAGCTTCCTCGCGTAGCTCGCATCGATTTCCCCTTTCTCCTCGAGGAAATTGATGATCTCAAGCGCCTGTCCATCATTTTCACAACGCCTCAGGTAATCTATCGCCGTGGGCTCGTAACCTTGAACACAATGAACCGCCTTTTCAGCTTCTTTACTATCGGACCGCACAGCACCTATTCGCACGACGCTCGTCCGCTGCTCGATCTCATACGAAAGTTTTAGAAAACGTTTGCGGAAATCTTCGTCCTGCTCTTCGCTCATCGACACGACGTCTCCTTGAGCTGTTGCTCTATCAATATGCATTTGTTCGGGGCCAGATCTTTATAGAGCACCACCCCGGGTCCGAGGATAGAATTCGGCCCGAGCGAGATGCCTGGATTTATCACGCTGTTCAAACCTGTCTTGACATCGTCTGCAATTATCGCGCCGAACTTTCGCTTGCCGGTATCGACGGGCTTTCCGCGCACCATAACTTTCACATTTTTTTCATCCAAGCGCAGGTTCCCAACTTTGGTCCCTGCCCCAAAATTGCACCTTCCGCCGACGATGCTATCGCCGATGTATGAGAGATGTCCAATGTGCGTTTCGTCCATGATGATGCTGTTTTTAACCTCCACACCATTTCCTATCCTCACCCTATCGCCGACGCTCGTGAAAAGCCTTATGAAGCAGTTCGGCCCGACTTCACAGTTTTTGCCTATCCTGCTTGGACCCTCGATGTATGCGCCAGACATAATCCTCGTGCCATCACCAACTGAAACATTACTCGCAACGTGCGCTCCATCCTCGATAACCCCCCTCATGTTGGCGGCCTGCGTCTTGAGAAAATGTTCATTCGCGTCGAGAAGATCCCAAGGCATGCCAACGTGCTGCCACCACTTCAACTCATGAAACTGCACAAATCTACCTTGGTCGATCAACTTTTGAATGGAGGCCGTAACCTCAAGCTCACCGCGCGGAGAAGGCTTAGTCCTCGCAACCGCCTCAAATATCGCAGGGGAGAAGACGTAGACTCCGGCGTTCGCCAAGCCGCTTTCTTTTTTCTTCGGTTTTTCTAATATTTTTAGGACTTTTTTGCCCTCCACGACCAACGCACCATAAGGAGTTATATCATCGACACGATACGCACCCAACGTCGCCGCAGCGCCGGTACTCTTATGTTTCTCGATCATCGCTGCAAGCGAGGGTGAATCGAACATCACGTCTCCATTCACCATCACGAAACTTTCCTTTAGGTTCGCACACGAAAGCGCGTGCGCCGTGCCCATTTGTTTTTGTTGCCAAACATAAGAGAGTTGCATGCCAAGTTCCATGCCATCGCCAAAGTAATCTGCAATTTCCTCCCTACGGCATCCAACGACCAGAATTGCTGAGACAACACCAGCCTCCTTCAACACAAGCAAAACGTGTTCGAGCAAAGACCTACCAGCTATAGGTAAAAGCATCTTCGACATCGAGTGGGTGAGTGGCCTCATCCGTACGCCCTCACCCGCAGCCAGAACTACTGCCCGCAAGCTATCACCTACCAATCAATTCCTTCGCATCTTTAACTAAAGCATTTGCCCGCTCGGCAGACCTGGCCTCAGCTGTGATTCTTATGTACGGCTCTGTCCCAGATGGGCGGACCAAAACCCACGCACCATCGCTCAGAGTCAGCCTCACTCCGTCGATCGTCAGCACTTTTCCGACGCCTTCGAAGGCTTTCCTCGCGCGCGTGGCGACCCTCTTCATAACAGCCACTTTCTTTGCGTTTGGACATCTTATTTTATCCCGCACGACTGGATACTCCGACACATCATCTGCAAGCTTTGACAGAGGTTTCGCAGCCTCGTCAATCATTTCAAGGATTTTTGCACCAGCCAGTGGACCATCTGGACAAATATGAACTTCTGGAAATATCCATGCGCCGCTTGGCTCTCCGCCGAAAACCGCTCGATTGGATTTCACAGCTTGAGCGACAGCGACATCACCAACGCGTGTCCGCACTACCTCACCGCCTGCTGAATTCACGAGTTCATCCACAATCATTGAAGCATCCACAGTAGTCACTACTTTACCCCCGCTTCTTTCTACAGAATGTGCGCTCATCAGGGCCAACATCTTATCCCAACCGACGACACGGCCCTTGTCATCGACAGCCGCAATTCTGTCAGCGTCACCATCGTGAGCGAGGCCAAGATCTGCGCCAAGCGACTTCACGATTTTACCCAGCGCTTGCAGGTTTTCCGGCGTTGGCTCAAGAGCTCTGCCCGGAAAGAACCCATCCAGCTGCGAATTCAATGCTATCACTTTACACCCAAGCTCATGTAGTATGAAAGGTGTAACCAAAGCACCCGCACCGCAGGCGCAATCTACGACAACTTTATAACCCCGACTCAACGAAACGGACCCAACTATTTTCTTTATGTAATATGGCAAGATGTCAACTTCATCAACTTTGCCGATTTCATTCCAAGGTGCAGCTTTCGTCCTCCCAGAGAAATACGCATTCTCGATTTTCTCCTCCTGTTCTGGTGTGAAAGCCATCCCATCGCTCCCAAAAAATTTGACGCCATTAAACTCCGGCGGATTGTGCGAGGCCGTTATCATTATGCCGGCCTTGGCGCCAAAGTGAGGTGTGGCAAACCCAACCGCTGGAGTTGGAGCTAAACCGATCTTTTTTACATCACATCCCCCTGAAAGAATACCGGAAACCAAACATCCCTCGAGCATATCGCTGGATAGGCGAGGATCTTTCCCTAAAACTATCGTGCCTGAATTTTCAAAACATGCCGCGAGAGCTGACCCAATATCCAATATCATCTCGGGTCTCAAATCAAGATTTACTACCCCACGGATGCCAGAGGTGCCAAAAAGCTTGCTCATCCTCTTCCTGCCTAGGCCGGTTCACTTAGCACCTTGGTTTTCTGGATATCAATCCGCCTAACTGGACATATTTTCTTTATCACCTTGTAGATATCTGCAGACAGCTTCCCCAATATCGCTTCTTGAATGAACTGGTCAAAGGTGAGCTTCGCTGCTCGCTGCTCGATTACCTCTTTCATGCTTATCCTGATCGCTTCTATCTTGGAACTCTGAGTCCTTTTGAGCGTCGTGGCCATAGCATTCAACCGAAGTTTGTGGCCATCCTGTGTTGTGATTGCCCAAATTCCCTCAATCTTGGATACGCGCCTCCTCACCTGACTGCGAACGTAGTCCCGAGCAATGTCATGGCCGATGAACTTTGTCATGGCGCGATTGCCCTCCACTCCTTTGACTTGGAAATAGAGTTTGATGTATGACTTCGAAAAATCATCCAACAAATCGCCGAGCGTTGACTCCAAAACTCGGCCCTCCAACTGATGTGCATCCATAGCCGGAGTCTCACCTATCTTCGCCCCACCAAACATCGATGGAGCGAACACTTCGAACCATCCCTTGGCACGCCAAGTCTCCTTGGTGGGCCTTCTCTCTCGCTTTTCAACTTTCTTTTCTTCTTCCATGTTACAAACCCCATAAGTTTCCAGTGCCCTTTTATCTCATAAACTTAAATATTGTTGGTACCCCTCCCAAAGATTTTTAGATTATATGGAAGTATCAATTGGTGTGGGGATAAACGATGCTCGATATAAAATTTGTGCGTGATAATCCACAAATCGTCAAAGATAACCTGAATAAGCGCAGGGATCCAGAAAAAGCAAAGTGGGTGGATGAGCTGCTTGAACACGACAAAAAGTGGAGAGAGTTGACACGAGAGATAAACAATCTAAGAGAAAAACACAACAAAATCACGGAGGAGATATCTAGACTAAAAAAAGAGGGCAAAAATGTAACAGAAAAAATAAAAGAAGAAAAAATAATCCCGTCTAAAATCGCTGATTTTGAAGAAAAATCAAAAAAACACAAAGAAAAGATCGATTACATCCTCCTTCGCTTGCCGAACTTGATGCATGAATCTGTGCCGGTGGGCAAAGACGAAAATGATAATGTCGAAGTTAGAAGATGGGGGAAAATACCCAAATTAGATTTTGAACCCAAGGATCACATCACTCTCGGTCTTGATCTCGACTTGATCGATCTAGACGCAGCTGCCAACGTGTCAGGTTCTAGATTCTATTACCTAAAGAATGAGCTGGTCCAACTTAATTATGCTTTGATAAAATTCGCGCTTGATTTTATCGCTAAGAAAGGGTTCACTCTGTTTCAGCCACCTTATATGTTAAAAAAGAAGCCGCTCGAAGGGGCGGTCGCACTATCGGACTTCGAAGACACCATATACAAAATTGAGAACGAAGATTTATACATGCTCGCGACATCCGAGCATGCTTTACTTGCTTTACACATGGACGAAATGCTTGATGAAAAAGATTTACCACTGAAATACTGTGGAGTTAGTCCTTGTTTCAGAAAGGAAGCTGGAACACACGGAAGAGATACCAAGGGGATATTTAGAGTTCACCAGTTCGAAAAAGTGGAGCAGTTCGTGTTTTGTAAACCGCAAGATTCATGGAAAGAACACGAGATGCTAATTGCAAACGTTGAAGAAATAACTCGAGCATTAGGGCTACCATATCGAGTAGTAAACGTCTGCAGTGGCGACCTTGGGACAGTCGCGGCAAAGAAATATGATTTGGAAGTATGGCTACCTGGACAAAAAAAGTATCGTGAAGTGGCATCTTGTAGCAATTGTACCTCATATCAAGCGGTGAGATCAAAAATAAGATATAAAGATAAAATGAATGAGCCTGCAAGATTCGTTCACACTTTAAACAGTACTTTGATCGCGACCGAAAGAGTTCTCATTGCTATTCTCGAAAACTATCAACAGAAGGACAGTTCAATTCTAATTCCAAATGTGCTGAAGCTATACCTGGGGACGGAGAGAATAGGTCCAAAATGAGCTACAGCATACTTTCTGCAGTAGAGGTGCACGAAAGCAGGTCGTCGAGCGTCGCCAAAAACGTCTCGATCTTTCCGTCCATCGCTATGTTCGTGACGACTTGCTTACCACGCCTCGCTGTCGTAATCTGAATGCCGCTCGGCGCCTGAAAGTTGTCTGGACGCAGAGCAGAAGCCACCGCAAGTGCGAACGATTCTTGATCGTAGACGCACTTGACATTCGCATGCATCTTCACGGCGACACCTAGAAAGTTCCCGGCTTTATAGTGCCGACCTCTCTTCCACCGGGGGTAATCTTCATAGAACCAAACTGCACAGCCATGATACTGCTAGCATCCTTAACTGGAGTTACCACAACTAGTTTCTCACGCGCATAATCTATCTCGTCAATTATCCCTAGCCCAACGAGCTCATCATTTGAGTTCGCCAACCCGACAATGACATTTTTCGCGTCCCATGGTCTAATTATGTGTAGGTTTTCGAATTTTGCCTTTAACTCCTGAGCCTTGTTATCGCTTAGCTCCCCACTCACGACGATAAACAAACCTTCTGGCATTTTTTCTGCATACACGATCGATGTGTCACCCAAGCTTTTTGGATCTATTGGCTCTCCAGTGTGGAAGTAACAACGCTCAAGCAGCACCTTCCCAAGGTCCAAAATCAATCTGCCTGCGCCCTCAAAATATCGTGCCAATGCAAGCTCCCTTAAAAATGTACGGTCGCTGCGCGATCTAGGTCGAATTTGTTTGGATACTGCGATCCTTCTGATTTTAAATTGATCCATAGATTTCAATAGATGCTCGAGCTCCCTTCCCCGCTGAAGTGCCACTATCATGTCTGGATTCAGCAGCTCCATTTCATACAGCCTAAAGGCTCTCCCAGGCCCACCCGAAATCCAACCCGCGGTGTTTACCACTACCACATCCGCGCTCTTTAATCCACGCTCCACCATGCGCTTTATGCCTACCATGAACTCGAGAATATGTCCCGCCGGAGACATCGAGCCGATGAAGTACGTCGCATGTGCTGAAACGTCCCGCAGAAAGACCACCGGCTTATCTACTACAACTACTCCCAAAGTCGTCGGCGGACCAACATCAGATTGTCCCGTGTCTCCATCCACAACCGCGACGCGTAGATTTTTTCTAATTAACATGTTCGCGATATAAGTCGAAAGAAAGCTCTTGCCGGCATCCACCTCGCCCCATATGAGGACGACGCGAGGTTTTTTTGCGACGATTTCTTCTACAAGCATGTCCCACTCCCGAGGTATCGTACGCCCTGGCAATTTTTCTATCTTGCCACTGGGCCCAAGCATATACTCTATAATTGCATCGCTTTCTGCTTCTATCGGTATGGATTTCGCCCGAGGGATGACAACCTCGGCCCACTTATCGTGCAGCCCGCCGATTATCGAGACCTTTCCTTCTTTGATGTGGAAACTGGCAAACCCCTCTATTTTGATAACATTTCCGCGCTTTAGCCTAAGCTCCGGCAATCAATCACTCCTCAAAATCTAGATCTGGCCATTCCTTATGCAGTATCTCACGAGTAAACAGCCTTGCTTCTTTCAAATTGGCCAAAGGTATGTTGCACTCGTCGGATAATTTTTGTCCTCCATACTCGTAACAATCAACAATTTTAATTTCACCTTGCATGACGCTTGAAATTTTACCCGTCAAAATACGATTATCTTTCGTCAGGAGAGATACTTCATCCCCTATTTTTAATTGCTTGGGCTCTATGGATTTCACAACCATCGACAAGCAATTTGCAATTATCCCCGGATAAATCGGGACCCTGCGATAGAGGCTTTTCAGCTCCGATAATATCACATCTAGCGAACCCGGATCATCGCGGTATTTTTCCAAGAGCCCGATGATCTCATCGACCAGCTTTTGAAGCTCGCTTTCCTCGAATGTCAATACAACACCAAATAGACTCTACCTGGACTTTTAAAGGCTTGATGATGTACCTTTCGACTTCTTGACCATCTCCTCGATTAACATCAACAGCTCGTGCATGACCGCATACATCGGCACGGGCCTATCCACCACGCATTCCGCCGCACGATCGTGCCCCCCACCCCCAATGCCCCCTTGCTCAGGATAGAGCTTCTGCATACGGTTAGCCAACTCGCTACACATCGCTCCGCAACCGACCAGCTCGCCTCCACCACGCATAGAGATGTGCACACCTCTATCCTTGGGGCAGAACACTATCACCATCGTATGTGGATAACCAGACTCTCGCTTCAGGGGTTCCAAACGCGCGGATGCGACGTATGGTAAAAGTGCCGGGAAAGGCGCCCCATGCATCGCCGTGGCCTCCCTCGCGAACAGTATGTAAATGCCAACTCCGTTTATCTCACCGAGCAGAACAGAAGCGTTCTCCGCTCGCCTACTCAACAGGTCCCAATCCCTCTTGTAATACTCAAAAACACTCACAAGTTTTTTTTCGTCCGGCAAACTGCCCATAAAATCCGATAGAGAATGGAACTTTTCAACTTTGACGCGCTTGCTCAGAAAAGCCGACAACGTCTCAAACACAAAGCCCGGCCCATAATCCACATCGATGTTTTCGTGCACACGGGCGTACATGTGGGCTAGACAACTCACGTGTAGAACTTCAGCTATCTGATTTATCAGTGCGGTCCTCTCCCTGTCTACAATATCGAAAATTGTCGCACGGTCCAACCTAGGTTCAAACAAGTTGGAGAACTCTTCCTGCATACGAGTGACGAAAGGTTTGACAAAATCAACGGATGTCTTTTGTACCGGATCGAACGCGAAGTCTCCCCTGCATCCTAATAATGCGGCGAAATCGTCACACTCATCCGCCAACTTAAGTTTGTTGCTTACCATGTGACATAGCAGGGAAGCCGCAGATGGGACAGACTGCTCTGCCGATGGATTGAACAGCACACAACGCTTCGGCATGCCATCGTTCGGATGATGGTCGATAATCACAACCTGTTTTACCATTCCCAAAAAATCATCATAGTAATCGAACGTGCCCTTATCCGTCAATAAAAGCATGTCAAAAGAATCGGATTCAAGCGCCCTCTGAAGTTCTGGGGCGGTGAGCCTGAAGTGAGGCGGAAGCTTCGTGACAACTTCAGCGTTTGTGTATTGCTGGAGTAATCTCCGCATGATGACTGCGCTACCGATACCATCGAGATCGTTGTGAGAAAAGTTCAGCACCCGCGGACTTTTAATTTTTTTTAGACTCTTCAACGCTTCGAGGACATGGACAAATCCTTTATCGGTCGCAGATAGATGCTGCACTTGTTCTGAGTAAAGCATCATGTACCACCAGCTTCCGTCAAAGCTTGGTCCAGTTTTGCTATAAACTCATCCATGCGCTCGCGCGGTACTCTGGCCGCGGCTGCCACGTCATGCCCCCCACCGCTGCCCCCAACATCAGCTGCAACCTTCGATAAGACGTCACCGATATTCAAGCCCTGCATCGCCAACCCAGGCGTTGCTCTTACTGATATTTTTACATCGCCTTCCTCACCATCAGCTATCCCGACCACTGGCTTGTCGATAGCTATCAGTCCCGACTCCATTGCCAAAGAAATCGCCTCTCCTACCATCATCGGCTCAATCTCATCCGCAGTGTAGATGTAGCGCATCCTTGGCGTCACCTTGAATGCTTCCACCTGAGCGTTGAGCTTGCTCAGCGTCCGCATCATCTGTTCCAAATATCTGCTAAGCAATCCCCGCGCTTCGTTGTAAGCGGCTCTATCCCCAAACGTGGCGGCAAAACCTATCTCTGGCTTGCGAAGCCTTCCGCACGCATCCAACATCGCCGAATATTCTCGAATATCTCGT
>CAZLQN010000003.1:0-23485 GCA_964561735.1 Hadarchaeota archaeon (SeqCode)
AAGGAAGGTGCGTGCAGCACGAGGTCGATGTCGTCGCTGAAAGGACGAGCGGCGCCGCGATAAGGTGCCTGATAGAGTGCAAATATCACAACATGGCTGGCCTCTCAGTTGAACTGAAAGACGTGCTCTACACGTACGCGCGCTTCTTGGACCTGAACGAGGGCAGCGACATCGGCAAAGGCGAGAGGTTCGACGAGGTCTGGCTGGTCTCCAACACGCACCTTTCCCCCGACGCGGCAAAGTATGCGAGCTGCAGGGGGATGAAGCTGCTGTGTTGGGGGTGCCCAAGAGGCAGAGGGCTCGAGGAGATGATAGCCGAGAAGAAGCTCTACCCCGTGACGATACTGCGCTCCGTGGACAGGATGACCCTCAACAACCTTTTCCTCGCCGACCTCATGCTAGCAAAAGATCTCGTGACGCACGACATGAACTATCTCAAGGAGAAGACCAAGCTGAGCGATGATAAGTTGAAGAAATTGGTCTTCGAAGCCAAGCAACTGATGTAAGAAAACTACGAGTGCGCCGCGACCACCGCTTGCCCCACAGATATGCCACCGTCCCCGGTCGGCAATAGCTCGTGGCGAACGAATTTCAATCTCGACCTGGTCACAAACTTTCGCGCAGCCGTAGTCATAGCATCGTTGCAAAAAACCCCACCAGAACCTCCGACCACCTTCATCTTCCTGTCAAAAGCTGCGTCGATCGCTATCTCCGACAGACCTTCGGCGAGGGCACGTTGAACCGCTGCAGCGATGTGTCTGCGAGGCACGCGCACGCGCAGCGCCTCGAGAGCGCCGAGCAAAATTTGTGATGTGTCGACGATGTTCAAGTTGCCATCTTTTTTGATCTCGATATTCATCTTAATTTTCTTGGGATCTCCGCCCCTCGCGGCCGCCTCGAGCTTCATCGCGGGCTCGCCTTCGTACGTTCGAATGCTGCATACGCTGAGCAAGCATGCCGCTGCATCCAAAACTCTCCCGCAGCTGCTCGTCCAGAAAACGTTCAAGTTTCGTTCGATCTGATGGAGCACTACACCCACCTCCCTCCTCCCATGTTTAAATCCACTCAAATAGAACTCGAGGAGCACGCGCTCGATCTCCTTCGGCTCCATCACCGGCCAAAGTATGCCCGCAACCATCCTAGCTGGAAACTGCGTCGCTAGGTCGCCGCCCGGCATCTTTTGTTTCATCAGACCACCTACACGCTCGAAAGATTTTAGGTCAGCCACCATCACCTCTCCACCCCATACCGTGCCATCGCTGCCATAGCCGACGCCATCCCCCGCGATGCCGACGAGCTCGTCTAGCCCGCGCTCGGCCATGAGGGCAGCGAGATGCGCGTGGTGATGCTGGACCGCGACCGTCCTCGCTTTCATACGCCTCGCCATCTTCGTAGCTAATGTAGTCGTCGCGTAGAGCGGATGCATGTCGTGTGCAATTACATCAACTTTCTTTAACCCAAGTAGGTTCATCAAACGCCCTGCAGTTTCATGCATATATTCAAGCGTCTCGACTTTCGTAGCGTCTCCAATATGTTGACTGACAAAACAATTATTGTCGATGAGAATTGAAATTGTATCATTCAACTCTGCCCCAAGCGCGAGAATTTTTTCTCTGCTTTTGAAAGCTAGCTTCACCGGATCAGGCACATGACCACGAGAACGTCTGAAAAATGCTGGTGCACCATCCACAATTTTAACAACAGAATCATCACAACGATTCACTATCTTTCGGTCGTGGAGCAGGAAGTAGTCCACTTTTCCCTTTAGATTTCTAATTGCCTCATCGTTTTCGATCAGCATCGGCAGCCCGGAGACGTTCGCGCTCGTCATGATGTAAGCCGGGTCCTTGCCATAGTGAAGTATCAGGTGATGAATTCCAGAATAAGGCAACATCACACCGACGCTGTCAATTCCTGGAGACACGAGTTCCGAAAGCATGCAATTCGAAGATTTTTGTAGAGCTACTATCGGCCGCTTATAGGACGTAAGCAATTTTTCTTCTAGCGTGTTTATTTTTGCAAATTTCTTGATGGTTTTGAGATCTTTCGACATCGTCGCGAACGGCTGCTGTGGACGGTTGAAAGCCTTGCGGATGCGGGCGACTACATTATCATCTGTCGTTTTCGCAGCCACATGTATCCCGCCTATCCCCTTTATCGCGATGACGTTACCATCGTCCAGCAGCTTCGCCGTTTCCGAAGTAGGGTCGGCGACATCCATGCGCTCACCATCTTTATCGTAGAGTTCTAATTTTGGGCCACAAATCGAACAGCAGGTCGGTTCCGCGTGGTAGCGTCTGTCCGCTGGGTCTCTGTACTCGCGTGTGCAATCAGCGCAGAGAGGAAAAACTTTCATCGAAGTCCTCGGGCGGTCGTACGGGAGTTCCTCGATGATCGTGTACCTCGGCCCGCAGTTGACACAAGTTATGAACGGATAGAGATGGCGCCGGTCAGCTGGGTCAAACATTTCGCGCTTGCAATCGTCGCAAAGTGCAATATCGGGAGGCACGACGGACGTCAAACCCAACCCGGCCTTCTCGCTCTTCACGACACTAAACATCGTGAACTCTCCGGTCGCTCTGCTCCATTTGATTTTTACATCATCGACTCGCGCGAGTGGTGGTTTCTCAGCACGTATCGCCGCGATAAATTTTGTAATTTTCTTTTTTTCACCCTCGACGACTATCTGGACGCCGGCATCGCCCATGTTGCGGACGAAACCAACCAAACCGTGGCGTTTCGCAAGACGATAGACAAATGGTCGAAAGCCGACACCTTGGACTACGCCTGTGGCTGCTATCTCAGCGCGAACCATCAAGCTACTATCTCCAGATTATTATTCTATCCCGAAATGCTTGCATTGATCGTCTACCATTTTCTGAATCTCTGAAATCTCGGCGTCAGTCAGATGCTTGAACCTTCCCTGCATCTTGAGGTAATCCGCGACGGGTCTGCGCTTCGGAGGCCTGAACGTCACGTTCAGCTTTCCATTTTCTATTTCATACAAGATCCAAAATCCGGTCAGGACGGCCAAGCGCGCGACCTCGATCGTCTTGCTGTTGTCGATGCGCCAGCCAGGTGTGCAAGGAGCGAGTACGTGGACGTACGTCGGCCCCTCGATAGCTGCGGCCTTCTTGAGCTTGGTCATGAAATCGACCGGATAGGCGACCGAAGCTGTCGCGACGTAGGGTGCGCCGTGAGCCGCAATTATCGCCGGCAGGTTCTTCTTTGGACGATTTTCACCTCGGCTGAACTTACCAATGGGTGTGGTTGTAGTCCAAGCTTTGAAAGGTGTGGAGCTACTTCGTTGTATTCCTGTATTCTCATAAGCCTCGTTATCGTAGCAGATGTACAAAACGTTGTCACCCCTCTCGACGGTGCCGGAGAGGGCTTGCAGGCCGATGTCCGCTGTACCGCCGTCGCCGGCGATCGCAACAGATTTCACTCCTTTTTTACCCAAACTTTTCAAAGCAGCGCTCACACCTGAAGCAACCGCGGCCGCGTTCTCGAAAGCGACGTGTATCCATGGGACCCGCCACGATGTCTCCGGATATGGCGTCGTCACGACCTCCATGCAGCCAGTCGCCATGCTGACTATCACATTTTTTCCGAGTGCTTCGAGGGCGAGCCTCATCGCGAGTATGCACCCGCAGCCAGCGCACGCGCGATGTCCAGGCGCGACCAAACTCTCGGGGAAAGGCACCTCGCTCATGCCCTCAACCCCACGAGCTTCTCCCTCAGGCCGAGCCACCTCACGGCCTTCCTGACCTCGCCCGACTCCGCGGCCCTCGAAGCGGCGCGGATGGCCTCCTTGATCTGGAGGGCCTCAACATCTCTCCCACCCAACCCACAGATGAAATCGAGCATGAGCGGAGCTTTTTCCACATTTATGAAGGACGCTGCAGTGTCCAGAAACAGCGCCCCGGCCGATCCGAATGAAATATTTTTTTCGAGGATTGCGACGGCCTTGGCATGCCCGAGCGCATCTATCAGCTCCTCGACTGGAAAAGGTCTGAAGGATCTCAACTTCACCAAACCAATCTTCTCACCGCGCTCGCGGTAGCGGTCGACGATCTCCTTTACGCTGCTGCTCAGCGATCCCATCGTCAGAAGTATGACATCGGCATCGTCGCTATGGTAGCGCTCCAGCAACTTGTAGCGCCTGCCAAACTTTTTACCAAACTCTGCATCGACTTTGACGAGCTTCTCCTTCGCCGCACGCATGGCCTCCTGCTGCATGCATTTGATATCCTCATAGTATTCGGGCACGCCCATGGGTCCCATCGTGACGGGCTTCTCAGGATCCAAAACGTATTGTGGCTGGTAAGGAGGCAAGAACTCATCCACATCGCCTTGCTCGGGCACGTCCACTGGCTCCGCGGTGTGGGAGAGGATGTATCCATCGTAGCAAACCATCACGGGCAGCGAAAGAGACTCGGCGACACGAAAAGCTTGGATGGTGGTGTCTATGATCTCTTGGTTGTTCTCGCAATAGAGTTGAATCCAACCACAGTCGCGGACCGCCATCGAATCTTGTTGATCGCACCATATGTTGAGTGGGGCGGAGAGGGCGCGGTTCGCGTTCGCCATAACTATCGGCAGGCGCATGCCAGAGGCGACGAAAAGTATCTCACTCATAAGCATGAGGCCCTGCGAAGAAGTGGCTGTGAACGTCCGCGCTCCAGTGGCCGCCGCCCCCACGCAAGCGCTGAGCGCGCTGTGCTCTGACTCCACCTTCATGAACTCCGCATCGAGCTCGCCATCAGCGACGAATTCGGAGAGCTTCTCGACAACCACTGTTTGGGGAGTTATTGGATATGCGGAGATGACCTTGACGCGCGCTAGTTTGGCCGCAATCGCCGCCGCCTCATTGCCCGTCAACATCCGCCTCAACGTTTACCCTCCGGGACCATCGTTATCGCGTGAAATGGACACTCGTTGGCGCATATCCCGCAGCCCTTGCAATAATCGTAATCGACTTTCGCTGGTTTGCCCTTGTGGATCGCCGGCTCTGGGCAGTAAATCGAACAGATGCCGCACCCGGTGCACTTTTCGACATCTATGATTGGCCTGAAGGCCCGCCAGCTTCCGGTCTTGTTCTTCGCCGCGTTGCCCGGCTCGACTATTACAGCACCTGCGGTCAGCTTCATGATGTCACCCTTCCATACGCCAGCTTTATTGCAGTCACATTTTTTTCTGCAAGCTTGCCCTTGAACGTGTTTTGGACAGCTTTAATTATCGAGTCTAACGATACAATTTTTGTCACCTTCACAAAAGCTCCGAGCATGGCTGTGTTGGTTATAGGTACCCCCAAAGTTTCGGTTGCTATTGAAGTCGCGTCGATGGAGGCCACCTTCGCTCCAGTAAATTTGTGAGGCTCTTTGGAGTTGATTACCGCCACCCCACCACGCTTCAGACCTGACACCACGTTCACCGCCTCGATGAGCGTGGGGTCGAGCACGACGACGTGGTTGGGCTCGTAGACCTGGGTGCGAATTCGTATCGGCTTGTCGTCGATGCGCGTGAACGCCAAGACCGGGGCGCCTCGCCTCTCTGCCCCAAAAGATGGGAAAGCTTGGGAATACTTGCCCTCCAGAAAAGCCGCCTCCGCGAGCAGTCGAGCCGCTGTGACCGCGCCCTGGCCACCGCGACCGTGAAATCTTACCTCTATCATGCTATCCTTGAAAACTTCTCCCCGACGCTATAAAACTTTCGAGTTCAGTAGTTCTCGCAGAGGAGCTTGAAAGCTACTAGGTTTTCCCGACACTTTTTATACTCTCTTTAGAAAAGGAGGTCTGATTTTTGACGTGGGTTCGCTTGGCCTGGCGGTGGCGCCTGAGCTTCTTCAGGCGGCGTTTTTTCTTCTCCCTCCAGCTCGGCTTGTACCAATGATATTTGCGTAGACTCATCTATACCCCGCTCTCAACGATGCTCCACAGCCATATTAGTTAGTTCGCCGAAGCTAGCATGAACTGGAGTAAAAAATTAAAATCCGCTGGGGAAACTTGGTAGTTTAATAGTTCTCGCACAGCAGCTCGTAGAAGCTTTTCGGATATCCGCAAGCCGGGCACTTCTCTGGTGCAGATGCTCCTTCGTGCACATACCCGCAGTTCCGGCACTTCCACTTCACCAGGCGGTCTTTTTTGAAGACTTTTCCTTCCTCAACGTTTTTCAAAAGCGCTAGGTATCTCTTCTCGTGCCGCTCCTCGACCTCACCGATCTCCTTGAAGACAACAGCTATCTCGGTGAACCCCTCTTCGCGAGCAACTTTTTCAAAATCAGGATACATCTGCGTACATTCGTAGTGCTCGCCTGCCGCGGCCTCCTTGAGATTGGTCTTTGTGTTGCCTACGACCCCCGCGGGATATGCCGCTTGAATCTCCACCTCTCCACCCTTCAGAAACTCGAACTCTCGCTGGGCATGCGCCCGCTCGTTCCACGCCGTCTCCTCGAATATCGCCGCTATCTGCTCGTATCCTTCCTTCCTGGCCGCCTCGGCGAAGAACGTGTAGCGGTTCCTCGCCTGGGACTCTCCTGCGAATGCTGTGAGTAAATTCTTCTCGGTCTTGCTCCCCTTCAAATCTTTTTTCATTTTTGCACCTCGATTAACCACACTTCCCATTTCTTATATGGGTTTGTATCTGAAATTAATAGAGAGATAAAAATGAGTGGACAATTGGATGATCTATACATTCCTATTATATTGGGGACGGCGCGCGAAGGTCGTGAGTCAGAAAAAGCAGCGAAGTTCATGTTACAAGAAGCGATCAAGTTTGGCTTAAAAAATACAGAAATCATCGATGTTCGCGATTTTAGGATCGATGCAACGGACAATACTTTGAGATTACCAGAGGCAAAGAAACTATCCCAAAAAATTTCCAAATCCGACGGGCTAATAATTGTGACGCCCGAGTACAACCACGGTTATCCCGGTGAACTCAAAATGATGTTGGACATGTTATACGAAGATTACGCCCAAAAGCCTGTGGGGTTCTGCGGTGTCTCCGCCAGTTTACTCGGCGGAGCGCGTGGGGTGGAACAACTCCGTCTCGTCTGCATCGAGCTTCACATGGTGCCAATCCGCGAGGCGGTGTATTTTCCCACAATTCAGAAACTATTCGATGAAAACGGCGTTATCAAAGACGAATCTTTTTACGGCCGAGTTGGAAAATTTTTTGATGAACTCGTCTGGTACGCCAAAGCTTTAAAACCAGCCAGAGAAACCAAGACGAGGTGAAAATGTGGAAACAGAAAAATTTTATGTGCTTCCAAAACTGCCCTACGGCTACAAAGATCTGGCGCCGTACATCTCCGAGGAACAACTGAGGATACACTACGAGAAGCACCATCAGGCGTACGTCAACGGCGCGAACGCCATACTGCAAAAGCTCGACAAGTCAAGGAAAGAGGGAACCGATCTTGACATGAAGGCCACTTTGAAGGAACTTTCGTTCAACATAGGCGGGCATTTGCTGCACTCCATTTTCTGGGGCAACTTGGCGCCTGCTGGAAAAGGCGGCGGAAAACCGAGCGGATCTTTGGGCGATGCGATAGAGAAAGAGTTCGGGAGTTTCGAAAGGTTCAGAAAAGAGTTCACACAGGCGGCTACGAGCGTGGAAGGATCCGGGTGGGGAGCACTAGCTTTCTGCCGACGAACAAAGAGGCCGATCATAATGCAGATAGAAAAGCACAACACGAACGTCTACCCGAACTTCAGGATACTGATGGTCATTGATGTGTTCGAGCACGCTTACTACCTCGACTACAAGAACGACAGGGGAAAATTTGTCGAGGCCTTCTGGAACATCGTGAACTGGGACGCCGTCAACAAAAGATTGGAAGGGCTACCGAAGTAAGTCCGTTTTCACATCTTCAGTTTTTCGAACATGTCCTTGCCTACACCACAAACGGGGCAGACCCAGTCATCCGGCAATTCTTCGAAAGATGTGCCCGGCTGTATCTCATGGTCCGGGTCTCCAACGGCTGGGTCGTAGATGTAGCCGCAGACCAAACATTTCCATCTGCTTATTTTTCCACCTCCCGTTTTGATCGCACTACAGCAGCCTTTTTTCTCCTTTTATCTTTTGGATGTCGGTGATGTCCTGCGATACCTCGAGGCAGCCCAGATATTTCCCATTTTTGTCCCTCACCGCGAAGTATCTTATGTAAATTTTTCTATTTTTCAAATCTATCCAAAATTCTGCGGAGCTTCTTTTGTTGTTTTTGAAATCATCAAGTATCTGGCTCACCTTGTGCAGGCTCTTCTTCGGATGGCAGTCTTGGACTTTCCTGCCTATGACCGCTGGCGGGCGGGGAAATATCCTGTCGCCGTTTTTGTTGAAATATCGCACCGTGTCGTTTTCATCCACGAAAGATATTTCCACTGGCAGCGCGTCAAGCACCGCGGCCAAAACTTCTTTCCGAATTTCTCCCGTCATGAATATCATCTCATAGATAACCTGCACCTTGAATAAATAGTTTTACAGCAAATTCTGATACTCGGGATGCCTCTCGAAAAATAGTTTGGCGTAGCTGCAGACCGGCACGGTTTTCAGGTTGTTTTCTTTCGCGTATTCGATGACCGCCTTCGTCAGGATATCGGCCAAGCCCTGACCGCGATATTCATCCGGCACGAACGTCGAATCTATGTACAGAGCGTCGGCGCTGATGTGGTATTCCAAGTGCGCGTACTTGCCCTTCGCCAGCCTGATCAGGAACTCGTCGCCTATGTGCAGCACTTTTTCGTCCATTTTCTCTAACTGAATATATGTTAAAAACCTAAAAAAAGGACTTTGCATTGGGGAGAATAGTTATACATGTAGAGCCCAGCACCGACCGCGCGCTAACGTTATTATATAAAGGTTGATAAAATATTTCGGCGGGGATGAAGAATTGAGTCCTGAAACAATAAAGAACATCGAGAGAGCTTTGGAGGACGTCAAAAAAGGCAGGACTTATTCTACCGGCGAAGCCAAGAAGAAATTGGGAATCTAATTTTGGTCCGCTAATGAAGAGGGAGCATAATTTGCTAACGTTATTAAGGAAAAACAACCAATAATCGATTGCTGGCGAGTCGGTGGGCAGCTTCCGGGCGAAAGCCTGAGGAAACTCCATCCATCGAGTAGGACTGCGGGTCTGCGAAGACTTGGTCGCGAGGCCAGATCCTGACACAGAAACGACACCCGCCAACTTGCGCGATGATGCGAAAAGTTGAGGTCGAGCTGGCAGGGATGAAACGGTCATTCCGCAGGATGCAAGGGCAAATAACCGCCGAGGAACACCTACTGGAGGCGGGTGGTAGCCCGCTTAGCGAAATGCTGCCTTAAAACAGAAGGTGGGTTACTATCGACTCGTCGGCACAACTTCAGAATCTTTCACAGTATTGTCAATTAAGTAAACGAAAGGTTTGTAAAGTAACCGATAGGTCTATTATGCCGACGATTTTTTAAAACTTGTTGGCAAAATTTCAGGAAGTACGTAGAATTTTAGAAAAGAGTTCCCTCAACTTGACGCCATCCTTCTCGTAACTCAAGCCAAGAGTTTTGTACTCAGCTCTGCTCTCTCGCAACGTCCTTTCTACGGTTTTCCGGAGCGATTTCGTGGGGTCGTATTTTTTGAGAAGCTTTTTCAGCGGGCCGGGTTTCAAGTCCACGAGTGCCAGCAGGGATATGATGTCGACGCGATCCTTCATCCCCCTTTCTGAGCCCCACCGTTCGCTCGCCGCCTGCGCCTTCAGGAGGAGCAGGACCTCGGGCGCGGCGACCTTGACCCCATCGATGTTCGATGTCATGCGCTCGCGAAAGACGTCGAGACATGGGACGACGAGGTTGCACATGAATGGGGTGTAGATGTCAACTTCGACGCCCTCGATCAACACCTCGAATTTTTTCAGCCTGGGGTTGCGCTTGAGCGTGAACCCGGCTTTGAGCGCCCCGTCTTGCAGCCTGTAGAAGTTGTCCTGATCTATGTAGATGTCGATGTCGCGGCTTTTGAGCTTGCGAGCCCAGAGGTACACCCCCCACCCGCCTATCGTCACGAAATCTGCGAACATGTGCAACCGCCGAAGGACACTCCAAGAACGTTCGATCGCATCATCGCGCCAAAGCTCTACCACGGGCTCAACTCCGGATGAGTTTTGATCATGTCCTGTAGATAGGGCGGGGCCTCCGGACCGCCGATCGCGTAGATGTCGACGTAGATCTGGGGGACGGGGGCTACGCCGCCCTTCGAGGCGAGAAGCATATGAGGGTCGTCCGCCTGCAACACAAAGACATTCGGGTTCGTCTTCCTGGCCCTGGCCTTCCTGAACCCAAACCACCGCTCGAATTCTTCTCGATCTGAGATGTAGAAGTAAAGCCGAGAATACTCGGCGGGGCGCCTCCCGCTCGACGCACACCAGGCGGAGAATGCCGTGAGGATGGAGGCGTGCGGCAGCTTTCGCTCCACCTGCTCCAGAGGGTCGATGCGGAAGGCGTAGACAATATCGCGGGAGAGCCTTCGCTCGATGGCCCAGAGGTTCAAAATCCGTGCGGGCGAGAGGACTCGAACCCCGTGCCTTGTGGCTTCTACCGCCAGGGCCGCCTCCAGCTTTTTCACCGTCTTGCTCACCAGGCCGAGGGAGACCTTGCAGCTCGCAGACATCTCCTCCTGCTTGACGCTCGACGCGCCGGAGAGGCTGTGCAGCAGAAGCTCGCGGTAAATTCGCTCGGTTTTCATACTCTCACAGTTTCACTTTTTGATTTTGCTTATATATAAGTTTTTCACCAATTGGGAAAACTTAATCAACCTTCGTGGGATTTCAGGGTGAAAACTTGCGAAATATCTATCGTTATTAGCGCACTGCCACAGGGTAGTATTATGTTTTGCCCATTCTTCCAGCGTTAGCTCGTTTAATTTTTGGTGCCCATTATGTATCCTACCAAGGTTATCACATCTCCAGTTCACGGCCTCCCACCAAGTATTTGGTCGAAGGGGATTTATAAAGGAAAAACGCGTTAACTTCAACCCAATCGACTAGTTATTTTTAAGGACAAAAAACAACTATAACAAAAAATAGGGTGGTGAAGATGGGAGCCAAAAAACACGTCACCGAAAAAGAAGCCAGGGAGATCGGCGAGAAGTTAGGAATCAAGTGGGACAAGTTCGACGTGGGCCAATTCAGGAGGGGAATGGAAGTGGAGCTGGAACATGGTCTACAGGATCCCGCAACAAATGTGACGCACGACAACCTTTTGGTCACGGGTAAAATAGCCCTGGCGCACCTCAACGAATTCCCGGACTACTACATCAGGCTCGAAAAGATGGAAGAGGAAGCCCACGAATTCTGGAGAAAGAAGAAAAAGTAATTCGCCGACATTTAAAGATTATGAAAGGATGGAGAGAAACCTATTCGAGTACCGGTTCTTCGTTCATGAGTACTCGAGTGCTATCTACTCGACCTTGAATTGCGCCCCAAGCTTCCTCATATCCTCGACAAAACCCTTGTGAGTGATACTGTATTACTCCGGTAGCTTCTCTTTTACCCACCTGTAAAAGCGTTCAACCCTTTTCAAAAGTTCCCGCGCGTCCGATTCTTTGAACATAGTTTTACCGTATTCCACCGGAGTTTTGAAATCCAGGATAGAAACAAACTGGTTGGATTTCTCACCCAACTCTTTAGCATCAAGCTCGCCTATACTAGCGAGGAGTTTTGCAGCGTCAGCGTGTTTTATCCCCTTGTGTTTTGTACCCAAGAAGAAAATCGTCAATGCATCGCATGCAGATATTGTACAATGGACTCCCGCTAGCACGGCCAAGTTCCAACGCATGTTTGCTAGTTCGTCTTTCATGCCATCCAGATATTCTTGGGCCTTTTTGAGGTAGTTTGAGTAGAGATGTTTCTCAACATTCTGAGCTTCGGCCATATCAATCACCAAAAACTATGATACCTTTTTCCAGCTCCTTTTTTAATCCAGCGCTTATCTTTTTGTACTCTTTCTCGGTACAAACGAGTATCGATAGCGTATTGCCAAAAAATTCCAAAATCTTTCCTCTGAGTTTATTCTGAAGTTCGTCTACAAATTTGCCTCTTTTCTTCACGACCAACAACAGATCTATGTCGCTGTCAGGCCTCTCATCTCCCCGTGCAACACTACCGTAGATCACTGCATTCTCTACGGGAAACTTTTTTACCACCATTGAAATCTCTCGCTTTAAATTTTCTATTGAGTATTTCTCCGCCTTGAAAGTTGGCATGATAAGCAATTTCGTCAGATGGTGGTTTTCATTCAATTTCCAAAGGATGGATTTTCCAACCCGACGACTTTTGATAAATCCATAACGTTCAAAGAGAGTAAGGATATCTATAGTACCGCGGACTGAAACCCCACAATATCCCGACAATTCCCTAGACGTGTACTCTTTGGGATATCGCGTAAGCACTCGTAATATTTTTATTCTCTCGCCGGTTCCAAATATTTCTTCGAGCACATTATGAAATTTCACAATCACACCATATAATGAATTCAACTTCAAATATTTAAAGTTAACTTCACAATAAAAATTCAAGTGGATTTAAAAAGTATACCAAAATAATATAGCCAAAATCTATTCAACCTTCACCTGCGCCTTGAGCTTCCTCATGTCCCCCACAAAACCCCCCACGCTTCCCTCTCTAGACCTCGATCACCATGCGGCGCCTCGTCAGCAGCTTGATCACGGCCCTCTGCCTAGGCACCCTTCCATAGAAAGCATCCATATATCTATCTGCAATCCCAAATCAAGTTATTTTAAGAACAAAAAACAACTATAACAAAAATAGGGTGGTGAAAATGGGAGCCAAAAAACACGTCACCGAAAAAGAAGCCAGGGAGATCGGCGAGAAGTTAGGAATCAAGTGGGACAAGTTCGACGTGGGCCAATTCAGGAGGGGAATGGAAGTGGAGCTGGAACATGGTCTACAGGACCCCGCAACAAATGTGACGCACGACAACCTTTTGGTCACGGGCAAAATAGCCCTAGCGCACCTCAACGAATTCCCGGACTACTACATCAGGCTCGAAAAGATGGAAAAGGAAGCCCACGAATTTTGGGGAAAGAAGAAAAAGTAATCCGCCGGCATTCGAAGGTCGAGCTCGTCACAATTGTCCGAGATTTTATCTATTTGACTTTGTTCGTTGATTTTCGTGCAGGCAAGGAGCACGTCTCAACGACCGGTCTTGATTGGATCAACTGCCTTGATATTAGGCACGCGCTTGAGGGCTTCGTCGTGAGTCATCAGCTTGCTCACCCCCCTCCTGCGCATCGAGGCAAGCAGGGTCGCGTCTCTGCCGCCTATCCCTATGTGCGAATGCCTCGAGAGCTCCTCCGCGGCCTCCCTCGCCATGTCAAGTGTCAGCTCCTCCACCTGCATCGGAAAATCGAGGAAGACCTCCAGTTTTTCCTTCCCCAGCGCCGGGCCGAGGTTCTTGACCAAAAAGTGTGCGACCTCCATCACCACCACGGTGTTTATCAGCGCACCCTCGCGAAGGGCACCTCTGACCGCATGCACCACCGACCTGTGCTCTGGGGCAGAGGCGTCGAAATAGTAGGCCCAGATGTTCGAGTCAACCATGATCATGAGAGGTGCCCCAGATCTCCTTCAGCTTCCTCGCGGGGATTTTTGAGCCCTTGACGCAGCCCTTCAGCTCCAGCTCGAATTTTTCGAGGTCCACGCTGGGCCTGATGGTTATCCGGCCGCCCTCCTTCTGTACCCGCATGGCCTGGCCCTTCTGGAGGCCTTCTCTGATGTCTGGAGGAATCACTATCCGCCACTTGACGTCCACAGTAGTTTCTCCCACGCCCTCACCCGTCCCACTTATTGTCCCACCATCGAGATAAACCTTTCGCTCTAGGCGAGCCATGACAATCCCGCCGTTGCTTTGGCCGAAGGGAGTTTATTAAGGAAAAAACAAACCCCAATAAGTTAACAGAACCAAAGAGGATTGGATTTAAACAAAGAAACACACTGTTTTTGGTGATGAAATGGTCGAATTGAAGGACAAGGTCGCCATCGTGACCGGAGCTGGTCAAGGGAATAGGGAGAGGGATAGCATTGTCCCTGGCAAAGGAGGGCGCGAATGTTGTCGTCGCCGATATCACGGACAAGCGATTCGAGGTCGTGAAGGAGATCGAGGCGATTGGCTCCCAAGCGTTGGCCGTCAAATGCGACGTCTCAAACAGAAGCGACGTCGAGGGCATGGTGAAGGAAGCCCTAAATAAATTCGGGAGGGTCGACATCCTCGTGAACAATGCTGGAATTTATCCATTCAAGCCATTCACGGAGATGACAGAGCAGGATTGGGACAGGGTCTTGAACATGAACCTGAAAGGAGTCTTCTACTGCGTGAAGGCGGTATTGCCGAAGATGATCGAACAGCGGTACGGAAAGATAGTAAGCCTATCATCGATCGCCGGTTCCGTGGTCGGTTTTCCCAGCCTGGTGCATTACTCGGCGAGCAAGGCGGCGATAGCCGGTCTCACCAAATCGCTCGCACTTGAAGTGGCGCCACATGGGATAAACGTGAACGCCATCGCTCCTGGGCCAATCGATACTCCTGGGACAAAGGCGCTGGATGTAACGATAACTCAGCAAACGATAAAGGCCATACCAGTCGGCAGGATGGGCCTGCCCCAAGACATCGCAAATTTAGTGGTCTTTTTGGCGAGCGACAAGTCGAGCTTCATAACAGGACAGTGCATAGTGTCGGACGGCGGCTACACGCTACCGTAAACCCAAACGATTATAGAGCACAATTCTGAATAACGTGTGGTTGAAACGATGGGAAAGAAGTGGGGTTTGTACAAGGCTGGAGGGAGAAGCCAGCCGGTGTCGTGCGTTTACTGCGGCCGCCAGGTGCCCAGGATAAAAGCGACTGCCGTGACGAGGGGTTTCAGGGTCGACCCGAAAATTCCGGGCATCGACCACAGGCGCGTCTTCACCGGGGGCTACAAGGCCTACGCTTGCATCTCCTGCGCTAAGCACCGCAAGCTGATATAAACCTTGGTGAACTAAAAAACAAAAGAATTGTATTCTGCAAAGTAATGCTTAAATACTTTGAAATAGACTTTACTTTGTGGTACAGATGGCTAGCGAAACGAAAATTTCAAAGGGGTATCAAACAGTCGTCCCTGCCAAGCTCAGGGATGCCCACGACATATCGCCCGGCGACAAGTTGGTTTGGGAGGAGGAAAAAGGGGAGATAAAAGTTCGAGTCAAGAAAAGAAAGACCCTCAAAGATATAGCCGGCATGATAAACGTGGGTGGAGACGCCGTAGAGTGGAAAAAGAAGGCTCAGAGAGGGGAAATTTGATATTCGTGGATTCATCTTATTTCATCGCTTTCGCTGACAAAGCCGACCGCTGGCATAAGGATGCTGTTAAGCTATCTGAAAACATAAAAACTGGCGTCGTGGTTTCTGACTATGTGATCGCAGAGGCGGTGAGTACTATAGGACATCGGGGCGGCGGAAAAGCAGGTGCCGACCTTTGCGATTTTTTGGTCAACAACTTTCAGGTAATCTATGTAGACGAAGAACTTCTCAAACAAAGCATGGAGGTCTACCTAAGATATGATGGCACGCTGTCGGTGGCCGACGCTGTATCTGTTGAAGTCATGCGTAGACGCGGCATCAAGAAGATTATTTCATTCGACGCTGATTTCGATAAAGTGACAAGCATCTCAAGAGTTCATTGAAAATTCAAGCGCCGCTAGCTGATTTAATTGTTTCATGACCTCCGAACTGAAAATAAAGTAATTTGACTCAGAATCCTCCAATCCACGTATTTTTCAAAGTTCAATTAATTGAACTACCGTTCAATATATAAAACGATTAGATATCAACTTGTTTTAGTGAACCGATTTGACTGCCTTCACGATCTCTTTGATTTTTTTGGCCCTGTCAGCGGCACGCTCCACAAGTGTACCCGTTACTATGATGTTCGCCCCAGCTTTGACTCGCTCGGCCGCAGCCTCGGGCGTCCTTATCCCGCCGCCGACTATGAGCGTCACGCCGATCACATTCCGCACGGCCTTCACCATCTCCGCGGGCACGGGCTTGTCGGCCCCTGAGCCGGCCTCAAGGTAGACGAAGCGCATCCCCAACAGCTGCGCGGCCAATGCATATGCGATAGCGATCTGCGGTTTGTCGCGGAGGATGAGATCGGCCTTCCCGACGCGCCCAGCTACGCCTCCTGGCTCGACCAAAAGGTATGCCATCGGCAGGGGCTCTAGCTTGAATCGCTTGACGAGTGGCGCCCCGAGTTTTTGAGCTCCCGTGATGAAATAGGGGTCGCGGGAGTTGAGCATGCTCATGAAGAAAATGGCATCAGCGTGCCGGCTTACCCCTGCCTCGCTCGCCGGGAAGAGGATGACCGGAAGTTTTGTGGCTTTTTTTACCTCCAAAACTGTTCGGTCGAGGAGCTCGCCACCAGCGCGCGTGGAGCCGCCGACCATTATGCCGTCGGTACCAGCCGAGGCGGCATCCGCAGCCATCTCTCCAGCCACCTTCGGCTCCTGCTTTTCCGGGTCGATCAACGTGAGGTGCGCGGCCCCATCTCGGGCTATCGCCTTCTTCAAAATTTCCTCTACCTTCATCCGCGGGACTCCTTCGCCTTCGGGCGCAAACCGCGATACCCGCACTTCCTGCACTTCGACGCCTTCAACGGATTTTTGGCGTTGCAGCGCATGCAAATATTGAATCCGAACAATCGTTTTTCGGCGACCTCGAACTTCGTCATGGCTTCACCTTCTGACTTCTTTGAATACCTCCGGCAACTTCTCTATAACATCGGAGGCGATGAACTCATAACCCTTTTCTTTCAAACACAAATCACCTGCACGGCCGCAAACCCAGGCGCCCGCCACGGCCGCGCGGAACGGCTCTGCGCCCTGCGATAGAAAAGCTCCGACGATGCCAGCCAAAACATCTCCGGTGCCACCGACAGTCATACCCGGGTTACCCGTTTGATTCAGCGCGACCTTCCCATCTGGCGAGGCTATCACGTCGACGTGAGACTTGAGCAGGACGGTGCACCCGAGTTCCTTTGCGGCTTTTTTGACCTCCTCAGCTCTGCCCGCGGTGTCTTTCGGCAGGTCCACCCCCGTCAAGATCTCGAACTCTTTAGCGTGGGGCGTCACGACCCATCGAGGGTTTCGCAGGAGCTCACGCTCAGTGGCCATCGCCTTCAGCCCATCCGCATCGAAGAGCACGGGTAAATCTGTCTTTGCCAGCGTCTGCGCGAGCTCGACGACCGCGTCTTGAGTGCAAGCCAGCGTTCCAAGCCCAGAACCGACGACGACTGCAGTCGCCCTCTTGATGTCTTCCTTAATCTGCGATAGCGCTGCTGGTTCCAAGTCGTGGCATTTGAGTCGGATGGTGATGATGTCGGGTGAAAACGAGCTTATCACCGTGGCTGTCTCGGCGGGCGCTGCCACCACGGCCAGATCTACGCCGGAGCGGAGCGCAGCCAGGCCGACGAGCGCTGGCGCACCAGTGTATCTGGAGCTGCCGCCAACGATCAACAGCCTGCCGTACTCGCCCTTGTGCGCCTCGGGCCTCCGCTTGGGAAGCACCACAAGTACATCCTTTTTTCCAGCACGTGGTATCGACATCGCAAAACCTCATAATGAAAACCTCCTGCCGAGTTAAAAACTCTCCTAAAATGTCGATGAAAACCCAACGAAACCCTTTTTAAAAACCCCAGCGCAAGAGTTAGGTGAGGAAGGTCAATGAGGGAGTGCTTTAAGGGCTGATAGTTTTAAGGCGCGCTGCCCCAGTTGACCGACCGCCAACGTTAAGTATTCTCTGCGATTTTAATGAAGTAGGTGATAGATTTGGTTAAACCACGTTGGGCTAGGGGGCCTCACATAATCACGCCCATACCCGGACCGAGGGCGAGGAAAATCATGGCGAGGGATAAAAGGGTGATGTCCCCATCGTATACGCGCTACGACCCGATCGTCGGAGAGGAAGGCTACGGCTGCTACCTGCGCGATGTCGACGGCAATGTGTTCTTGGATCTATCGTCCGGCATGTTCGTCCTCAACTACGGCTACTCAAACCCCCAGCTCGTGCGCGCCATCCAGCAACAGGCGGCCAGGCTAGCCCACTTCGCTGGCACGGACCTCTACTACGACGCCCAGGTGAGGCTGGCCGAGCGGCTCTGCGCCATCACACCTGGAAAATTCGAGAAACGCGTCTTCTACTCGAACAGCGGGACGGAGGCCGTGGAAGCCGCGTTCAAATGCGCGCGGTGGCACACCCGCAGGCCCCGCATGATCGCATTCACCGGGGCATTCCACGGGAGAACATTCGGGGCGATGAGCCTATCGTCGAGCAGCCCCACACATAAACAATTCTTCTCCCCACTTGTGCCTGGGGTCAGCTTCATGCCTTTCCCATACTGCTACCGCTGCCCATTCAAACAGAGCTACCCAGGGTGCGGCTTCCCGTGCATCGAGTTCATCCGCCACTCCCTCAAAACCACGACGCCCGCGGAGGAGGTGGCGGCGGTTATAACCGAGCCGATCCAAGGGAACTCTGGCTACATCATCCCCCCACCCGAGTACTACCCGATGCTGAAGGAGCTGTGCGACGACCACGGCTGGCTGTTCATATCCGACGAGGTCCAGACGGGCATGGGAAGATCCGGCAAAATGTTCGCCATCGAGCACTGGGGAGTTGTGCCGGACATCATCTGCATGGCGAAAGCGCTGGCGGGTGGCATGATTCCAGCCGGTGCCACGATAGCTAAAGCGAGCGTCATGGACTGGGCCCCAGGAGCTCATGCAAACACGTTCGGAGGCAACCTCCTAGCTTGCGCCGCGGCACTCGCTGGTCTCGATATTCTCCAGAAACAGAAACTCGTGGCACGCGCCGCGAAACTCGGCAAGCTGGCTCTCAACAGATTGCAAGAGATGGCGGATGGATATAATTTGATCGGAGACGTGCGAGGAAAAGGCCTGATGCTGGCGGCAGAGTTCGTGAAAGACAGGAAACACAAACATCCTGCCGTCAAAGAGAGGGACGCCATAGTCAGAGCTATCAACGACAGAGGTGTGATAGTCTTCCGCGGCGGGCAATCGACGATAAGGTTGGCCCCTCCACTCGTCATCAGCGAGTGCGAGCTCGAGCTAGGTTTGGATATTTTTGAACAGGCGATAGGCGAGGTGCAAAAAAGATGTTGATGTTAAAAGACCACTTCGGTGTGAACAGAGCGGGACACCTCGTGACAGGCGACTGCGACGCGGTTGAGCTGGTCGGACTATTCGGCTCGCCACTCTACGTGATGGACGAGCAGAGGATACGCGAGAACTACAGAAGATTTTCCGGAGCTTTTTCAAAACTCTGGCGAAACGTCATGGTTTGCTACGCGTACAAAGCCAACTCCAACCTGGCGATATGCAGAATCCTACAGGATGAAGGCGCCGGCGCGGAGGTCAGCTCAGGCTTCGAGCTCCAGAACTCGATATGCGTCGATGTGCCCGGGGAGCGAACGGTGTTCAACGGCAACCACAAATCACCGCAGGAACTCAGGCTAGCGATCTCCCACGGAACCCTGATAAACGTCGACAGCATCCAAGAGCTCCACGCCGTGCAGCGCATCGCCTCGAGGCTACGGAGGCGGGCACGCATAGGCTTCAGAGTCAACCCGAACGTGAAAACGCCAACGCATCCCTACATAGCGACAGGGCTGCGGGAGAGCAAATTTGGCCTTGACGTCGCCAGCGGCCAAGCTCTGAAAGCTTACAGGATGGCCTCGAGGATGAAAAATGTCCAAGTCGTCGGCATCCACTCGCACATAGGCTCGCAAATATTGGATACCGCACCCTTCGAGGAGGAAGCTAGGAAATTGATGGACCTAGTGGCGCGGATAAAAAGAGAAATTGGAATCGACATTCAATTCGTTGACTTCGGTGGCGGCCTCGGCGTACCGTACAAACCCGAGGAGAAAGCTTTGCCGCCGGAGAAACTAGCGTCCAGGATAGTCCCGATAATCGGGCGCATGGTGGAGGGGCAGGAGCTCGAGCGTCCAACGCTGGTCTTCGAGCCGGGGCGCTACATCGTCGCTGACGCAGGCGTGCTCCTCACGACGGTTGGCTACGTCAAACAGCGCCCGAACATGCCCGAATGGGTGGCGGCCGATGCCGGCATGAACGCGCTCATAAGGCCAGCGCTCTACGGTGCATACCACCACATAGAGGTCGCGAACAAAATGCGGGCGAAAAACACCAAAATCGTAAACGTCGCAGGGCCGCTCTGCGAGTCCGGTGACTTCCTAGGCAAAAAAAGGAGGCTGCCTGCAATCGAGCAAGGCGACCTGCTTGCCGTCTTCGATGTCGGTGCGTATGGGCTGGCGATGTCGAGCCAACACACAGCAAAACCGAGACCCGCGATGGTTCTTGTAAATGACGGGAAAGCTGAATTGATAAGGTTGCGTGAAACGTACGACGACCTGACGCGACTCGACAGAATTCCAGGCTGGTTGGAATGAGGACGATTGTGGTGAAATTTGGCGGCGCGACATTGGGCGACGGCGACAGGGTCAGGTGGGCGGCACGCTCGGTCTACAACGAATACAAGAAAGGCACGAGGGTCGCGGTCGTGGTATCCGCGATGGGAAACGTGACGGACGAGCTGGTGGAGATAGCCAAAATCAGCACGAAAGGCCAGGTCAGTGCGAGGGAGATGGACGACATCATGGCCAAAGGCGAGCGGACGAGCGTCAGGGTGTTCGCCGCGGCGCTCAACAGCCTTGGCGCGAAAGCTCAGTACATCGATCCGGCATGCAAAGAATGGCCGATCGTGACCGACTCCGAATTTGGCAAAGCAAAAATCGACCTAGTCCAAACGAGGAGCAGAGTACAAAAATATGTCCTGCCCATGCTAAGGAAAGGGATCATCCCAGTCATCTGTGGTTTCCTGGGCAGGGACGCGAAAGGGCGCATAACTACGATCGGTAGAGGCGGGAGCGACATAACCGCTTTCCTCATCGGGACGTGCCTCGATGCTGATGAGGTCATCATAGTCAAAGATGTAGATGGAGTGATGAGCGCTGACCCAAGCAAAGTGAAAAACTCCCACCTCCTCGAAAAAATTACGGTGGGGGAGATGCGCGACCTCGCAAGATACGGCGCACAAGTCCTACATCCGCGCGCGCTCGACTACAAAAATCCAAAAATAAATGCAAAAATAATCCACTTCAGATATGGTAATTTATCCGCTCGTGGTACAACAATAATCGGGCCAAGAGGTGAAAAAATGGGCGTTAGAGCGTATGAGAAACCGTTGGCGATGCTGACGATAGTCGGCGAGAAAATGCAGGAGATACCGGGCGTGCTCGCAAAAACATCTGGACCACTGAGCGAGGCGGGCATAAACATCTACGGAGTTTCGATAGGCCCGAGATCGTTCTCGCTCTACGTGGCAGACGAAGATTCGAAACGGGCCATCGGGACACTGCACGAAGCTGTGGCGAGAAATAAAATCATGAAATCTGTGACGAGCGAAGGCGACATCGCCATGATAATCGCGGAGAGCGAGAAATTCATCGAGACCTCGGGCATAATCACGAAACTCACGGAGCCGCTTTCGAAACACAGGATAAACATCATCGAGATATTCTCTAGCAGGGCTTCGATAACTTTCTTCGTGAAATGGAAGGACCGCAGCCAGGCGCTGAGGCTCCTGCAGCAAGCGATGAAGGAGGTCGGGGCTTGATCAAATTTAGAGGCGCATACACGGCGATGGTGACGCCGCTCGACGCGAAAGGCGAGCTCGACGAGGACGGGCTGAGGAAAAACGTCGAGTTCCAGATCAAACACGGCATCCACGGCCTGGTGCCTGTTGGTACAACTGGAGAGTGTGCGACACTGGACTACGACGAGCACAAACGCGTCATAGAGGTAACGGTCGAAGCGGCAAAAGGCAGGGTACCGGTGATGGCTGGCACAGGAAGCAACAGCACACACGAGGCGATCATGCTCACCCGCTACGCGAAGGAAGTCGGGGCCGACGCCGCGCTATCGGTTGTGCCATACTACAACAAACCCACGCAGCGCGGGCTCTACGAGCACTTCAAAAAAGTGGCTGAAACCGTAGATATCCCACAGTTCATCTACAATGTCCCTTCGCGCACAGCAGTCAACATTGAACCGGAGACGGTGGCAAAGCTCTCGAAAGTGAAAAACATCGCTGGCATAAAAGAGGCCAGTGGTAACCTCGAGCAGATAATGCACATAATCCACATGACGGGCAGGAACTTCGTCATCTTCTCTGGTGATGATATTCTGACATTCCCAATATTGGCGCTGGGGGGCGTCGGAGTGATATCGGTTGCCTCGAACATAGTGCCGGACAAAATAGCGAGGATGGTCGATGCCTTCTTTGAGGGAGGTGTTGAGAAATCGCGAGAGATGCACCACGAGCTGCTCCCTCTCTTCAAAGCGTTGTTCGTAGAGACAAATCCGGCGCCGGTCAAAGCTGCGATGGAAATGATGAGGATGGCCGCCGGCCCGCTGAGGTTGCCGTTAGTCGAAATTCTCCCGGAGAACAGAGAGAAACTGCGCAAAGTGTTGGTCGAATTCAAGCTGGTGCGGAGATGATTCGCATCACAGTCTGCGGCGCCTGCGGGCGGATGGGCAGGCTGATAATCAAGCAAATTTCGAACCAATCTGACATGAAGTTAGTCGCTGCCATCGACGCTGCAGGCACGCCAGATGAGGGGAAAGACGCGGGAGAGCTAGCTGGCGTTGGCAAACTTGACGTAAAAATAGTCGGTGTGGATAAGCTAGCCGAGGTACTGAAGAGATCAAAGCCAGATGTCTTAGTGGACTTCACGAACGCTGCTGCCGCCATCCAAAACATGAAAACTGCTGCCGACGCCGGGATCTCTATCGTGGTCGGCACTACGGGATTTACAAATGAAGAGCTGACGAAGATAGAAAAAATCATAAAGAACAAAAAAATCCGAGCGGTCATCTCCCCGAACATGTCCGTGGGAGTCAACGTCTTCTTCAAATCGATCGAGGGGATGGCGAAGATCATCGGCGATGGTTACGATGTGGAGATCGTCGAGGTACATCACATAGGCAAAAAAGACGCCCCGAGCGGAACCGCGAAGAAAGCCGCGCAGATCATCGCGAAAGCTCTTGGGAAAAGCGAAGACAGCATAAGGATCAGGTCCATCAGGCAGGGGGACGTCGTCGGGGACCACACGGTGATATTTTCAGGCCCTCAGGAAAAAATTGAGATCGCACACCACGCCCACAGCCGTGAGATGTTTGCAGCGGGAGTGATGAAAGCGATACGGCATGTGGTCAAAAAAGGGAAGCCAGGCATCGTCCACGATATGCAGGATGTTCTGGGCTTGCGTTCACAACAGTGAACTACCACCCTTTGAAAAGGGTGGCTTCTGGGGTCGGACATTGAACGACACTACCAAGCTCGCTGGACGGCAAAGCCCGAGT
>CAZLQN010000004.1:0-10627 GCA_964561735.1 Hadarchaeota archaeon (SeqCode)
CTTTCCTTCTATCGCCGCCTCCAGCAATTTTCTCTCATTCCCAGCGAATACCATGCTAGACAATAGGACGTTGGTGTCCAGGAAAACCCTCAGCTTTTCGGTCATCTCTTTGCCCGCCCGAGTTCCTGGATAGTTCGATCTAATTCCTTACGTGTGAAACCGATCTCTTTAGCGGCGCGCTGGAACGCGTTCAGGATCTCCCTGGGGTCCACACCGATCCTCTTCATCAAAATCAGGCCCCCGGCTTCGGTAACGTAGAGATAATCGTCTTTGCTGATGTCTAGCTTATCCCTTATGTCTGCGGGCAAGGTGAGTTGACCTTTGGACGTAACTTTTACCACGGCCTCCACCATGTTCTCACCATTAAAAAGTAAGAAATCCTTACTTATAAGCTTATCAAATTTGGAGTTCGCCGCCATGTCTCCCGCCGAAGCTTTGGTAGAAGGGAGTTTATAAAGAAAGAACATCTGTTGGGTCGTGCATCGGCTCCAAATGTAAAATTTATACACGCAGACCGACGAATCCAAAACGGTGCTGAAATGAGTGGGAACACGTTCGGAAAAATTTTTCGAATCACAACTCACGGCGAGTCGCACGGCCCGGCGATCGGCGTGGTCGTCGATGGCGTGCCCGCTGGAATGCCCCTGAGCGAGGCTGATGTTCAGCGGGAGCTGGATCGGCGGAGGCCGGGGCAATCAGTCGTGACCACACCGCGGGCCGAGAAGGACAAGGTCGAGATATCGTCTGGAGTATTCGAAGGCAAGACGCTCGGCACGCCGATCTGCATGTTCGTCAGAAACGTCGATGTCGACTCTAAACCATACGAAGCCATCAAGACAAAGCCCAGGCCCGGGCACGCGGACCTAGCATACTGGCTCAAGTTCGGCCACATCGACCACAGGGGTGGCGGGCGAGGTGCGGCCCGAGAGACCGTCGGGAGGGTGGCGGCCGGAGCGATAGCCAAAAAACTGCTCGCGGCACACGGCGTCGAGATACTGGGCCACACCGTGGAGGCCGCTGGGGTAGCGGTCGAGCGGGAAGTCTCGCCGGAAGAGATACGCAAAAATGTCGAAAGCAATCCGATGCGATGCGCCGACCCAAAGGTGGCCGAAGAGATGAAGCGGCGCGTCCTCGAAGCGAGCGCCAAGGGCGACAGCACCGGCGGCGTAGTCGAGCTCATCGCACTCAACGTGCCACCTGGTTTAGGTGACCCAGTCTTCGAGAAGCTCGACGCGGAGATAGCCCGCGCCATGATGTCGATCGGCTCGGTGAAGGGCGTGGAGATTGGGATCGGATTTAAGGCCGCGAGGATGTTTGGCTCGGAAGTCAACGATCAGCTCAGATTGAAAGGAGACAAGATAGTCGGAGATACCAACAATTCAGGTGGCATCTTGGGCGGCATAAGCACTGGCATGCCAATCGTCGCCCGCATCGTGGTCAAACCTACGCCATCGATAACCAAGCCGCAGAAAACCGTCGACGTCGTAAGTATGAAGGAAGCGGAGCTCAAACTCGAAGGGCGATTCGACCCAAACATCTGCCCACGAATAGTCCCCGTGGCCGAGTCCATGCTCGCTCTAGTACTGGCCGACCACATGCTGCGCGCTGGAAAAATTTCTCCGAACCGTTTCAAGGGATCTAAGTGAAAGGAGTTGCCTCGGCCTGCGGCTCAGCTACGGTGGTCAACGCCATAGCTTCCGGCAAGGGTGCGGCCTTCGCTGTGGACCTTCGAGTGCGCGCCGAGGTCGAGCTGACGAAGAAATCAAGAAGAATAATCGGACGGATAGCCGACGACCAAAAAGAGAGCACGAAGTTGATTGAAATCTGTGTTAAAAAAGTGCTGAAGCGTTTCAAACTAGATTATATATACGGTGCAAAAGTGACCACCCGCTCGCAGGTTCCGATCGCTGTGGGTTTGTCGAGCAGCAGCGCGGCCGCGAATGCGACGGTGTTAGCAACACTCGCAGCGCTCAGTATAAGACCGCGAGCGATTGCCGCGCTCAACCTCGGCGTAGATGCGGCATTGGAAGCAGGCGTGACGATAACTGGCGCCTTCGACGATGCCTCTGCCTCGTTTCTCGGCGGCGGGGTCGTAACCGATAACATCAAACGAATTATACTCAAGCGCTTCGATGTGAATCCGAAACTCAAGGTACTCGTCTACGTGCCCCCAAAGAAATTCTACACAAGTCAAACTGATGTCAAAAAAGTCAAAAAGCTCGCAAATTTCGTCAACGTCGCCCACAAACTAGCTTTGAGCGGAGATGTCCTCAGCGCGCTGACGATGAACGGATTGATCTATTCCCGCGCCCTTGGCCACGACCCCACCGTCGCCATAGAAGCCCTTGATGCTGGAGCGATCGCAGCTGGCCTCACCGGCAAGGGACCCGCAGTAGTAGCAATCGTAGAACCAAAAAATTTAATTGATGTGAAAAAAGTTTGGAGTAAAAGAGCTGGTAAGGTAATTATCACCAAACCATCAAAAGTCGGCGCGAAAGTTGAGGCGAGAGCTTGAGCGAGAAAAAACTTCGAGAGCTACGGCTGGAAATAGACAAGATAAACGAGCAACTGATCGACCTGCTCGCACAACGGCTGAAGATAGGCGAGGAACTCGCGAAGCTGAAGAAGAAGCTCGGCAAGGAGATCCGCGACGAGGCTAGGGAGCGCACGATCATAGACTCAGCCCGCAAACTTGCGCGGGAGCGTGAGCTCGATCCAAGTTTCGTCGAGGGGCTGATGCGGCTGATAATCGCTCAGACCGCCGGCGTCGAGCGAGAGCATATTGGCGCCATCGGGATGTGGGCCAAGGTTCAAAATGCATTTGAGAACCACCCCGCGCAGCTGAACGTCGCGCGCCTTCTCTTCAAGTACGGGCTGCGGGTGCGCGAGGACGGCGAGATAGCGTGTGGAGATATTAGGATCCCTTCCGTTCAAATCGCACAGGAGGCTGGCGTCGATCGAAGAGTAGTGGACGCGACCGCCCAAACTATCCTTAAAAATAAGGGGGTGCGCGATATCTTTACTGACCTGGAACCGATCGCCTACCTCAAGGGCGTCGGGCAACGGCTCGGGCTTGGCGTCATCGAGATCCTGCCGAAGGACGCGACCAAGCCAGGGATAATAAGCGAGGTAGCCGGTGTCCTAGCAAAGTTCCGCATAAGCATCCGCCAAGCCGTAGCGGACGACCCAAACTTCGTGCCACAACCGAAGCTGACTCTCATCACCGACGAGCCTGTCAAAGGCGGGGTGATAGACGCCCTGCGCAAGCTACCGAGCGTGCAGAGCGTCATCATCTACTCATGAAGCGTGGGTTATTTCGGAACTCTTCGTTTTTTCATAAAGGACAATTATGTACAACAAAGCTTTAAATAGCACATTTACTAAAATATAGTAAGTATGAGATTGACGGAGGAAACCCAATTGAAAGTAACGTATAACCTAAAGGAAGCGAAGCGAATGGCGGACGAGCTGGACAGGCCGTGCTTGTTGCCGATAGCTTCGGCCATCGACAGTTGCGAGGACCCAACAAAAGTCTATTTCAGCATGAGCGATGGCCGCCCGTCTTACCTGCTCGAGTCAGCTGAGGGGCCTGGCGAGGCGGCGCGCTACTCAATAATAGGTTGCGATCCACTGCTCTATCTCTCCATCAACGACGGTGCACCAAAAATCGATGGGAGGCGCGACCTCGTTGAACTTGCAAAAAGCAGAATTAGAAAGGCGAGATGCAGCGACGCGCTCGACGTTATGAAGGAAGCGATGTTCCTAAAAACTGCGCACACGCCGCATGCCGTCAGCTCCCGTTACATGCTTGGCGTGGTCGGCTACATCGGCTACGACTTCGTCCGCTCGCTTGCAGACATCGGCACCCACGCGACCGACGACCTCTCTCACCCGGAGCTGGAATTCATACTGCCGGAGCGCACGATAATTTTCGATCATCAGAGACAGCGGACACACTACTGCTCGCTCGTCCTGTTGACCGACGGCTCCGACATCGAGAAAGCTTACGCGCGCGCCCTGTCCAACATCAAAGGGCTTATGGTCACGAAAAAATCCCTCTCTCGAGAACCGAACGTAAAAATATCTGTAAGGTCGAACATCGAAAAAGAAAAATTCGAGCGGGATGTCGAGGTCGCAAAGGAGTACATCCGCGCCGGCGACATCATCCAAGTCGTGCTCTCCAGACGAATAGAACTCAGCCCATCGCCACCTCTCAAACAATTTTATATAAACCTCAAGCGCATCAACCCCTCGCCCTACATGTTTTTCCTCGATTTCCCTGGGAGAAGCGTCGTCGGCTCAAGTCCAGAGATCTTGGTGAGGGTGAACGGCAACAGAGTCATCACGCGACCGATCGCTGGGACGAGGCGGAGGGGGAAGAACAAGGCTGAAGACGAGGCCCTGGAACGGGACCTGCTCTCGGACGAAAAGGAGCGCGCCGAGCATGTTATGCTCGTGGATCTCGGCAGAAACGACATCGGACGCGTCTCGGAGTTCGGCTCAGTGAAGGTCACAGATTTCATGAATATAGAAAAATACAGCCACGTCCAGCACATCATCACAAATGTCTCGGGAAAGATGAGGCGCGACAAGGATGCGTTCGACGCCCTTCGTGCGACTTTTCCAGCTGGTACCGTTACCGGCGCGCCGAAGGTGAGGGCGATGGAAATCATCGAGGAGATGGAGCCTGTGAGACGTGGGATATACGCCGGGGCGATAGGCTCGTTCAGCTACACTGGGCAGGCTGACTTGGCTATAACAATCAGGACTTTGGTCGCACAACACGGCAAGGGCTACATCCAAGTCGGCGCCGGCATTGTTGCCGACTCCGTGCCCTGGAAGGAACACTACGAGACCGAAAACAAGGCGCGAGCTCTGCTCCGCGCGGCGGGTGTGTGAGATGCGCGTCACTGTCATCGATAACTTCGACTCATTCGTCTACAACCTCGTGCAGTACATCGGCGAACTCGGGGGGGAGCCGACGGTATTCATGAATAACGCCTCCATACAAAAAGTCTTGAAATCGAGGCCGGACAAAGTGGTGATCTCGCCCGGGCCAAAAACGCCTAGAGACGCCGGCATCTCCGTCGAAGTTGTGCGAAGGCTCGGCAAGAGAACGCCAACATTGGGCGTCTGCTTGGGGCATCAGGTGGTAGGCTACGCTTTTGGCGCAAAAATCGTGCCAGCGAAACGACTTATGCACGGAAAGGTCTCGTCGATAAAACACAATGGCGATGAGCTATTCAAGGACATGCCAAATCCGTTCAAGGCGACTCGCTACCATTCTTTGGCCGTCGATCGCACGACTTTGCCGAAGTGTCTGAAGGCGATCGCTGAGACGGTGGATGGTGATCGGGAGCTGATGGGAATAAAACACGCGCATCATGAGATATACGGCGTCCAATTTCACCCCGAATCGATACTTACGAAGCATGGTAAAACTATAGTCAAAAACTTCTTGGAGATGTGAGGTGGCCAAATGAAAATCATGCAATCGACGATAGGAAAACTGATCGAAGGAAAAAATCTGACAGAGGCCGAGGCCGAGGCGGCGATGAAGTGCATAATGTCCGGCGAGGCGACGCAGGCGCAAATCGGGAGTTTCTTGACGGCGCTGCGCATGAAGGGCGAAACTATCGCCGAGATCACAGCCTTCGCTAGAGTCATGAGAAAATTCGCATCCAAGATAACGCCAAAAGTGGGCGGCACACTCGTCGATACGTGCGGAACGGGTGGAGACAAAATTAAAACATTCAACGTGAGCACCGCCGCCATGTTCGTGGCCGCTGGAGCGGGAGTGCCCATCGCCAAACACGGCAACCGCTCAGTCACGAGCAAGGCCGGGAGCGCGGATGTCGTCGAAGCTCTCGGGGTGCGGCTGGACCTCGAACCGCAGGAAGTCGAGCGCACCATCGAAACCATAGGCATCGGTTTCATGTTCGCCCCGCTATTCCATGGCGCCATGAAGCACGCGATCGGCCCAAGACGAGAGATGGGCGCGCGGACGGTGTTCAACATCTTGGGCCCCTTGACGAACCCAGCCGGAGCGCAGGCACAATTGATGGGTGTGTACGATGCAGCGCTCACCGAGAAACTAGCGCGCGTGCTAAAAAGGCTGAGCTGCAGGCGAGCGATGGTCGTGCATGGCATGGATGGGCTGGACGAAATTTCAACCATCGGGATGACCCAAATCTCCGAGCTGAAAGGCGGTCGGGTCAGGACATATAGGATATCGCCAGAAAAGTTTGGCATCAAACGCATAAACAAAAATGAGATAGCTGGCGCTGACTTGGATGAAAATACACGGATGATGCTCAAGGTGTTGCGCGGGGAAAAGGGACCGCGAAAGGACATCGTCGTGCTGAACGCTGCAGCAGCGATCGTCGTTGGCGGCAAAGCTCGCACAATGCTCGAGGGGATAGCGATTGCCAAAAGATCTATAGATTCCAGAAAAGCCTATGAAAAAGTCGTACAACTCATAGAAGCCACGGGTGGGGACATGCAGAAATTGAAGGCGCTGGAGGCCTCGATGTGAAAGATGTTCTAGGCCAAATAGTGAGGGACGTCCAAACACGTGTAAGAGCACAGAGTAGAATCAGACCAGCAAGGCGGATGGAAATCGAAACATCTCCACGACGAAGCTTGCTGGCTGCCATAGAAAATGCTCAGAAGGTGCCGCTGATTGCTGAGGTAAAGCGCGCCTCCCCATCATCTAAAAACATTGGCATAAAAGTAAATGTGCTCAAAGCAGCAAAAGCTATGGTGAATGGTGGGGCGATCGCCATCTCGGTGTTGACGGAGCCAAAATATTTCAAGGGAGACCCCAGCTATGTGCCGATGATACGTGGAGCTGTCAAGGGTCCTGTCTTGCGGAAAGATTTTATCGTCGATGAATACCAACTCTACGAGTCAGCTGCGCTCGGCGCCGACGCCGTACTGCTGATTGCTGAAATATTAGAAGGAGACCTAAAAAAATTCATTCAACTCGCATCTGGCTTGGATATGGAGAGCCTCGTAGAAGTTCATGACGAGGAACAGTTGAAGCACGCATGTGCTGCTGGCGCCGAAATTATTGGAATAAACAATCGCGACCTCAAAACCATGAACGTCGACCTAAACAAAACTGCTAAGCTAGCTCCTCTGATACCACATAACATAACGCTGGTCAGCGAAAGCGGGATACACGGACCAAAAGATGTCAAATTCGTGCTCGATGCAGGAGCTGACGCTGTTTTAGTTGGTACTGCTATAATGAAATCAGACAATATCGAGAAAAAAGTGAGGACGCTAGTGAACGCGAGGTGAGCACATGGTCAAGGTTAAAATATGTGGGTTCACGCGTGCGGATGATGTGAAAGCTGCATCAGATCTGGGCGTCGACATGGTTGGCGTGATCGTCATCCCACATTCTTCTCGCGGCCTCACGCTTGAGCAAGCCCAAGATGTCCTGAAAGCTGGAAAAAATGCGGATAAAGTAGCTGTGATAATGCCAGACAATCCAGCTGAAGCGTCCGCAGTGGCGCGCATGCTAAATCCAGATTACCTACAAATTCACTCTAAATTCTCGGCTGCGCAGTTGACGGAGATAAAAAAACTTTCCGGTAAAAAAATCATCGGCGTCGTGGCCATCCCTCAGAAAATTTTGGATAGAAAAGAAATTCTGGATCGCGCCATCGAGGTGAGCAAGGCCGTCGATTACATCTTGCTAGATACAAAAGGATCCTCAGGTGGCGGCACCGGCCTGACACACGATTGGGGGCTCAGCCGAGAGATCCGCGATGTCGTCGGCAAACCTGTATTCTTGGCAGGAGGGCTGAATCCGAACAACGTAAAAGCTGCGATCGAGATGGTTCAGCCGTACGGTGTAGATGTGGCCACCGGAGTCGAGTCAGCCCTAGGAAAGAAAGATCCAAAACTGATGCACGTGTTCATCGAGGCTGCGAAGGCGATGTGATGTACGTCGACAAGTTCCCCATCAAAGGAAAGTTCAACGGGTTCGGCGGACAGTTCGTGCCAGAGGCGCTGATGCCAGCACTCAAGGAGCTCGAAGCCGCTTACATGAAGCTCAAGGATGACCAAAAATTCAAACGCGACATCGACCGCTACCTACGAGAGTACGCTGGGCGACCGACACCGCTCTCCTTGGCTATGAATTTATCGAAGAAGGTCGGGCTGAAGGTTTACCTCAAGCGTGAAGACCTCGCATGGACCGGCGCCCACAAAATTAACAACACGCTTGGGCAGTGCTTGTTAGCCAAGCACATGGGCAAGAAGCGCGTCATCGCTGAAACTGGCGCTGGGCAGCATGGCGTCGCAACTGCAACCGCGGCAGCGATGTTTGGGTTGAAGTGTGAGATCTACATGGGCGCGAAGGATGTACAACGGCAGAAACTGAACGTTTTCCGCATGCGATTGCTCGACGCGAAGGTACATGCTGTAAAAAGCGGCTCACAAACGCTCAAAGATGCAATCAACGAGGCCCTGCGCGACTGGACGACGAACGTTCGAACAACTTACTACCTGCTCGGCTCCGTGGTAGGCCCCCACCCATACCCGACGATTGTGCGCGATTTCCAACGCGTCATCGGGCGGGAAACGAGGAAACAAATCCTCGAGCGGGAAAATCGCCTGCCAGATGCGATCGTCGCCTGCGTCGGTGGCGGTAGCAACGCGATCGGCATTTTCTATGATTTCCTAGACGACAATGTCAAACTCTACGGCATCGAGGCCGGCGGCAAGGGGCTTCGCTCGGGCAAGCATTCTGCGACGCTCTGCGCCGGCTCAGAAGGCGTGCTCCATGGTAGCCGCAGCTACGTGTTGCAGGACAAATTCGGGCAGATCCTGCCTACGCACAGCATCGCCCCGGGCTTGGACTATCCGGGCGTAGGACCTGAGCACGCGTTCGCGAAGCTCCGCGGGCGCGTCAAGTACGACTGCGTCACCGACGAGGAGGCGATGCAAGCGTTCAAATTGCTCAACGAGACCGAGGGAATCCTTCCGGCGCTCGAGTCTGCGCACGCGCTGGCCTACCTGCCAAAGCTCAGGCGCAAGCTGGGCGATGGCGCGCTCGTCGTGGCCAACCTGTCCGGGCGCGGCGATAAGGACGTCGAGATCGCCGCCCGTTACATGGGGGTGAAAATTTGAGCAGGATTGATGCCAAATTTAAGGAGCTTTGCCATGAAGGCAAAGGGGCGCTCATCGCTTTCATCACGGCCGGTGACACTAGCCCGAAGCTGACGCCTAATATAGCGACGGCGCTCGCAGAGCATGCTGACATCCTCGAGTTGGGCATCCCGTTCTCAGACCCGATAGCTGATGGACCCACGATTCAAGCTGCGGATGACCGAGCGCTGTCGGCTGGAACAACTCCAGAAACAGTTTTCAAAATAATAAGAGATATCCGCAAGAGGAGCGACATCCCGATCGTCGTTCTATCTTACTACAACCTCGTGCTAAAACCTGGCGTTGAGAACTTCATGAAAAAACTCAAAGTTGCTGGTGGGGATGGCATCATAATCCCGGATATGCCGCTCGAGGAATCCAAGGAAGTGTCGAGAGCTGCAAAAAAACACGGCATCGACCTTATCCTGTTGGCCACCCCAACTACTACACCGGAGCGACTCAGGCGAATATGTCGAGCGTCCAGCGGCTTCCTCTACGTGGTCTCTGTCCTCGGCGTTACTGGGGCGCGAAGGGAGCTGTCAAAAGAAGTAAAAGATTTGGTGAAGAAGGCCCGCGCCGCATCTATGGGGAGAATTCCAATAGCGATTGGGTTCGGAATCTCGAAGCCGAGACACGTGCGAGAGGTGTTGAAACTCGGAGCTGACGCGGCTATCGTGGGGAGCGCGTTCGTCGACCTGATCGCCAGACACAAGAATAACAAGCGAAGGATGCTGAACGAACTCGACCGTTTTGCAAAATCATTGAAGGCAGCTTGCTAAAACATCCTATTTAAAGCGTCCCGTCCAGCCATGCCTTCTTTTATCCCGAGTTCCTTCGCCTTCATCGTCAGCTTAACTATTTTGGCGCTCAAAACATCATCAAAACTCTTGACCCCGGTGACGATGGCTGCGACTTGACCAAATTTTTCAGCAGTTTCCAAGTTGAGGTACCCACACATCACATACCCTTTCGACGCAATGATCAGAAGAAGAGGTGCACCTTCTAAGTCGACTTTCACACCAACAGCATTTTTTCCATCTATTTTGATATTCTTTGTCTCTATTGAACTAATTTCAACCACCTGTAGCCAAAATTACACGTAACAGTAAGATTTTTCAACTTAAAAGTGGTATTATTAGAAGGTGAATAAATGCCCTGCTGTGGTGAACCCAAGAAAAAGAAGAAGAAATAAGCGAGACTTTTAAATACTTTACAGATGACTAATGACAATCGTTTCAAAAAGATGGGAGGATTTACAGATGATACTTGAAAATTTGAAAGTTAAACCAATTTCAATGGAAAGTGGAAGAAACATCATTCTTCTAAATGAAGAGGATGTGAAAGATTTAGGAGCTTACCCAGGTGACCGTATAAAAGTCACCACGCCCAAAGGAAGCCTCGTTGTTATCATCAACACGGCGCGCACACTGGTACAAAAAGGTGAGATAGGAACATCCATTGAAGC
>CAZLQN010000004.1:10637-23347 GCA_964561735.1 Hadarchaeota archaeon (SeqCode)
GAGGGCACTCGATGTTCAATCAGGAGATATTGTTTCGGTAGCATTGGCTCCTTATCCACAATCTGCACGTGCTATCAGGAAAAAAATGCGAGGCGAACAACTCTCCGAAAAAGAGGTCTTTGCGGTAGTAGATGACATCGTGGCTGGAAATTTAAGCACAGCTGAATTAACCGCCTTCGTCACCGCTCAATACATCCGTGAGATGACAATGGACGAAATTGTCGCGCTGACGAGGAGGATGGTGGACTCCGGCGAGAAGATCGATTTTGAAACGAGCCCTGTGATGGATGTTCACAGCATAGGAGGGGTGCCAGGTAACAAATATGCGTTGATAACTGTACCGATAGTCGCTGTTGCGGGCCTACCTGTACCAAAGACAAGCAGTCGAGCTATAACAAGCGCCGCAGGCACCGCTGATGTCATGGAAGTCTTGACAAATGTCTCGCTAAGTGCTGAAGAGATAAAGCGCATAGTCAGAAAAATTGGCGCTACCCTCACGTGGGGCGGCGCACTTAAGCTAGCCCCAGCGGACGATGTCCTGATAGGCGTCGAACGTGTACTCAGCATAGACCCGCGTTGCCAACTCCTAGCCAGTGTCATGTCTAAGAAAATAGCAGCTGGAGCAGACCATGTACTAATAGATATCCCAACTGGGCCAGACTCAAAGGTCGAATCCCTTGAGGAGGCCAGGAGTCTAGCACACGACTTCTTGGAGCTTGGCCACCGCCTGCGCGTTCAAGTAGAAACAGCATTGACCTATGGGGGGCAACCGATTGGGTATGCCGTCGGTCCAGCGCTGGAAGCTCAAGAAGCCCTCGAAACGTTAGCTGGAAAGGGCCCGGGCAGTCTTGTGGAAAAATCGATAAGTTTGGCGGGTATTATGCTAGAATTCGGTGGAGTCGCGAATTACGGCATGGGGAGACAGATGGCCTTCGATATTTTGAATTCTGGTAAAGCTGATAAAAAATTCCGTGAAATGATCGAAGCTCAGGGTGGAGATCCAAATGTCAAGCCAGAGGATCTTCCGATTGGAGATAAAAGAGAGACCGTGACCGCCCCACACGATGGTTATATCACTAACGTGGACAACCACCGTATCATCAACATCGCTCGCGCAGTTGGAGCACCTCGCGACAGGGGCGCTGGTATAAAAATAATCCTAAAGAAAGGGCACAAGGTTGGCAAGGGCGAACCACTTTTTGAAATCTATGCAGAACACGAAAAGAAACTTGATGATGCGCTGAGTTTAGCAAAACGCTACCCACCAATAAAAATAGAAAGCATATTGTTGGAAAGGTTGACACATACTCCTCGTGCGGGATAAAAATGTGGAATATACCGACTAAAGCTGCTCTCGTGGCCGCAGACGCCGATGGGCCATTTGAACTTGTAGCTTTCGACAATGCATTGCGCAAGGCCGGGATCGCCGAGCTGAACCTCGTGACTTTGTCGAGCATTTGGCCACTCGGTTGCAAGATAGTAAAGATGCCCAGGCCAGAACCAGGCATGATCACGCCCGTGGTGATGGCAAAAATCTCGAGTTCAACTCCCGGACAAAAAATAGCTACGGCGCTCGGTATCGCTATAAGCGAGACATCGCACGGGATGATCTCAGAATATCACGACATCGGCATCAGCCAGAAAACAGCCGGTCAGACGGCGGAAGCCATGGTCAAATACATGATGGAGAAGCGCGGCCTAGAACCTACGAAGGTAACTTCGATCTCAGCTGGCCACATCGTCAAAAGCCATGGAGCAGCGCTGGCAGCTGTCGTATTTCTGCCTTAGCTACTCCTCTTCACCCATCTCTCCTCCAGGGCCGCCGGCTGGAGGTCCGATTCCCTTTTTCGTCGCGGCTACGACATCGTCTATGCGCAAAATCATCACAGCCGCCTCGCTCGCTGATTTTATGGCTTGAGTCTTTATCCGCAGAGGCTCTATGACGCCATTCTTGAGCATGTCCACGGTCTTGCCCTCGTATACATTGAGCCCCATATTCTTGCCATCCGCCTTTTCATGTTTAGCTCTCAGATCGACGAGCATGTCTATACTATCGAGCCCAGCGTTCTCGGCTAGTGTACGAGGCACAATTTCCACAGCGTCCGCGAATGCGTTGATGGCAAGCGACTCTCTGCCGCCGACTGTCTCGGAGTACTCCCGTAACCGCTTGGCAAGCTCAATCTCACAAGCACCGCCACCTGCCACGACCTTGCCGTCCTCGACCGCCGCGCCAACGACAGAGATGCTATCGTGCATCGCTCTTTCGATCTCGTCGACAACATGCTCGGTACCACCGCGCACGAGCAGGCTCACAGCTTTCGGGTCCTTGCAACCCTCGACGAACGTCATCTTCTCATCAGCTATCTTTTTTTCCTCCACCAAACCAGCAGCGCCAATATCTGCTGGGGTAAAATCGTCGATACTCGTGACAACTTTTCCACCTGTAGCGCGTGCAAGTTTATCCATGTCGGACTTCTTCACCCTGCGGGTAGCGTATACGCCAGCCTTTGCGAGGAAGTGCTGGGCGATGTCATCTATACCCTTCTGACACATCACGACGTTCGCACCTGTTGCCACTATTTTGTCCACCATCTTGCGAAGCATGTCTTCCTCTTCGTCCAAGAAAGCTCGAAGCTGCTCAGGTCGCGTCACCCTTATCTCGGCATCCGTCTCCGTCTTCTTCACCTCGAGCGCGCAATCGAGCAGAGCTATCTTCGCATTCTTCACCCGCTTCGGCATGCTGGAATGAACGCGCTCTTTGTCGATCACCAAACCATGGATGAGCTCCGAATCGTCTACGTTACCGCCCTGCTTCTTTTCGACCCCTATGTAGTCGATATCCACAGTGTACTTTCCATCGCTCTTGTCCGCTATCTGCTTGACCGCCATCACCGCCAGATCTGCCAGCTTATTTTTTGCGCCCTCGGCCTTCTTTCCGGTCACCGATGTCATTGCTATTTTCTTTAGGAGGTACTCGTCATCGAATGTCACTTTTTCCGCCAGCCCATTCAAGATCTCCTGTGCTTTATCCGCAGCCATGCGATAGCCAGCTGCTATCACCGTCGGATGTATGCTCTGGTCCAAAAGTTCCTCCGCCTTGTGGAGAAGCTCGCCTGCGATGATAACGGCAGTCGTCGTGCCATCACCGACCTCCTCGTCCTGCGTCTTTGCTATCTCGACTATCATTTTCGCAGCGGGGTGCTCTACCTCCATCTCATCCAATATTGTCCGCCCATCATTTGTGATGACGACATCCCCCAAACTATCTACGAGCATTTTATCCATTCCGCGCGGTCCGAGCGTACTCCTCACAGATTCAGCGATGACCCTCGCTGCAAGGATGTTCATGTGTTGAGCATCTCGGCCCATAGACCGCTTGGTGCCCTCCGACAGCACCAGTATTGGCCTACCACCTAGTTGAGCTGCCATACAATCCCTCCTCATAACTAGTGAATTCTAATCCTAATACAAACATCCTCAATTTTATCCCTTTCGGTCTTCCTTTTTATCCGCGGTAATTTTATATCTTCTCACTATCACAGATTAGTTGAGGTGAACGATGAAGCTCATGAAAAAACGTGGGCAGGGGACTACTGAATATCTGCTTATGCTCGCTGCCGTTATAATCATCATCGCGGTCGCCGTCTACTACGTAACCGTGATAGGGTCAAAAACTATCAGCGCTAGTGCGAAACTGAAGACAAGCGACAACACCGTCTGGCTCAGGGGAGAATCCGGAAGCTCGGTGATCGCAGGTTGGAGTTTTGAGTATCAAAAGAAGGGAGATAACACCTGGTACCAAGCCAGCGGCGATTTTGGGCCAACTAAAGAAATGCAGTTGGATAATCTAACCGGGCAAATTAGCATAGGGGACAACATAGTGATAATGTACGACAACAGCAGCAATGAATTCATCGTACAACAATACTAAAACATCTCTGATCACCCATTTTTAAGAAATCCTACAAGATATATGCCTCAAAAGGCTAATGCCCAATGGATTGGGGCAAAAAAATGATTGAGCTGATACCAGTTTCGCTGGCTTTGGGTGCCGCATGTATCGCTACCTACACTGACCTAAAAAAAGGGCGTATAATCCCAAACTGGCTCACTCTCCCACTCATTCCGATTGGCATCGCATTCTGCATCATCTGGGGCGCTTACCAGCGTGACCTTCTACTCGTCATCTCTGGCGCTGTTGGCTCCGCCGTAGCATTTGGGGTAGGATACGCACTATGGCTAACCGGCGGCTGGGCGGGCGGAGACGTGAAACTTTTCACCGCGTTTGGTGCACTTGTGCCGATGTTTTCTTCTTATTACATTAAAGCTCCGTACTCGAGCAATTATCCGCTTTTCCCCATCACAATCCTTTTTAACAGCGTCATCGTGATGCTCCCGATTATTATTGCGTACGCCGTAGCTTGCCGCGCGCAGGGTCAGGGAGCATTCTACGAACAAGTAAAGATATCCAAGCTCAAAGAAGGCATGATCCCTGCTGAGGTCATTTACGCGAAGAATCGAAAAATCGGGCGTTGGAGCTCTTTTCTAGGGCTTGGTACGCCATCGTGGGATCGTGCATACACAAATCCGAACAGGGCTGCAGGGCTGACGCGATATCAGGTTGGTGAGCTCAAACGGTTAATGAAAAGAGGTAAACTCAAAGGCTCCATCAAAATCAAGAAGGGAATGCCATACGCCCCAGCATTATGTATCGGGTTGTTCATCGCTGTGCTCTATGGTGACCTGTATTGGCGTCTCATCACTCTAATAAGTGGCGTTTCTGCACAGCTGCTTATCCCCCTCATTTTAATCTTTATATAGAGAATTGTCTATAATTCTCCAAGAGTGATTAAATGGATATTCAGTGGATAATCCTCGCGATCGTCGGAATAGTAGTTCTCATCGTGCTCATCAGCATCTATTTTATCAACCGCATAAGGGTGCTTTCGAACCGCATCGATAATGCTTGGTCTCAAATAGATGTCCAGCTCAAGAAGCGTGCCGACCTCGTGCCTAACCTCGTCGAGACGGTTGAGGGTTACATGAAACACGAGCAAAAGGCGATCGAGATGGTTACTAAAGCTAGGGAGCGCATGCTCTCTGCAGGCGACAAAAAGGAAAAGATAGCCGCTGGCGCCGGGCTCGCAGCTGCGTTAAAGACCATATTCGCTCTCGCCGAGAACTATCCGAACCTGAAGGCCAGCGATAATTTCAAGATGCTGCAGGAACAGCTGGATGGGATAGAGAGCAAGGTAGCATACGCGCGACAATTCTACAACGATTCTGTGCTCTCCTACAACAACCTGATAACGACGATACCTGGGCGATGGTTCGCCGGGGGGAGGACATCTCACCCCTACTTTGAGATCGCCGAAGCAGAGAGAGCTCCAGTAAAAGTGAGCTTCTGATGCAAAAAATCAGTTTTTTAGACCAAATCGCCAAAAACAAAAGGAACTCGATCTTCCTTACTATTTTCGTGGTGGCGTTCGTAGCCGCCATAGTTTATCTCATTGTTCGTCTGTTGTTCCCACAACTTGCTTTGATTTTTTTAGCATTCGCACTCGTCATAATGATCTCGCATGCCTACATTTCATACAGTTACGGCGACCAGATAATACTCAAAGCCGTACATGCGAAACCGGCTGATCCGGTACAACACGCCTATCTCATAAACACTGTCGAAGGGCTGAGCATAGCTGCCGGCGTACCTACCCCGAAGGTGTACGTGATGGAGGATGAGGAGATAAACGCCTTCACGTGCGGCAAAGACCCAAAGCACGCGTCGATAACAGTGACGACCGGAGCGCTGAAGAACCTGAACAGGACAGAGCTGGAAGGCGTGGTCGGACACGAGATGTCGCACATCGCAAACTATGACGTCAGGTTCATGACGCTCGTCGCTGTGCTCGTCGGCCTAATCGCGATCTTGAGCTACATGTTGTTACGATCCTATATGTTCGTCAGAGAGAATGAAAGGGAAAAAGGGATAGGTTTATTGATAGTCGTTGGATTTCTGCTCGCGATTTTCGCCCCGATAGCAAGCAGGCTTGTACAGGCCATGATTTCCAGAAGGCGAGAATATCTAGCCGACGCTGGTGGCGCCCAGCTGACCCGTTACCCTGAAGGTCTGGCTTCGGCACTCGAGAAAATAAAAAACATCGACCAAGGAAAGATGAAGGTGAGCGAGTCCATATCCCACCTATTTATCTCCGACCCAAGCCATACCGCTCTCGACGATATCTTTGCTACTCATCCACCTCTAACTGAACGGATAAAAATTTTGAGAGCGATGTAAACTTACTCAGCATATCCAACGTGCGCTCCGAGCTCCTGAAAAGCTGAGATGAAACGAGAATATGAAGTTTGAAGCGCCTCCGCCCTGTTTCTGACTATCGTCTTATCATCGGCGAACAACCCGGCAGTAACAAGCGCAGCGACTACAGCATGATCGTTACAACCATCCACCTCACCGCCCTTGATCTTCGCTTGGCCTTCCACGATCAGACCGTCCTTGCGTTCGGAAATTTTCACACCCATCTTTCGTAAGCCGTGCGCTATCGCAGATATCCTGTCAGATTTCATAGTCCTCGCCTCAGAAGCACCGGAGATCGTCGTCCTTCCCTTGGCCATCGCCGCGAGGACCGCAACTATCGGCAGAAGCTCGGGCGTTAGCGAAAGGTCCAACTTAGTCCCCCTCGGCTGCTGGGGCCCACGCACGAGCACGAATTTATTTGACACCTCAACCTTCACATCTATTTTTTTCAAAATATTCAAGAGGACTGCGCCTCTGTCGCTTGCCAAATCTGTGCCGTTGAGCTTGAGCTTTGAATCCGTTAAAACCGCGGCGACGACGAACGGAGCCGCAGCCGAAAGATCTGAAGGAACTCTGAGATTGAACGGACGATACGGCTGGTTCGGTATGCTCAATTTCTTTCCAACCGAGACCTTCACGTTCGCTGCTTTCATGACATCGAGCGCAAGATTGAGCTGGAGCGAATCGCCACACGACAAGAACTCAACTTTCTTCTTCGCATATGGGCAGGGAATGAGCAGAGCCGGTATCAAACTGGGGTTCATTCCCCTGACAGAAATTCTGCCGCCCCGAACATCCCCACCGAGGACGACCAAAGGAGGGCTATCATCAGGTTTTGTGGAGTACGCCTTGAGCCCCATGTTGTTCAGCACCTTCAACAGATGCGGCATTGGGCGAGCCCTCAGTTGAGCGTCCCCCGTTATGACGGAGACGCGTGGAGAAAGCGCAGCTATAGCGGTCATCATCGCTATACCCGTGGCTGAATTTTTGACATCTATGACATTGCCGGTTGGTCTCAATGATCGGCCTACCCCCCATATCGACAATTGCTCTTGAGTTCGCTTCACAGTGGCGCCCATGTTCTCCACCGCGCGCAGGATGGCCAACGTGTCCTTCGTGCGGAGCGGTTGCTTGAGCGTACTCTTGCCCTCAGCCAATAGGGCCAATGCGGTAGCAAATTGAGTGTAGAGCTTGGACGGTGGGACGTCGAGCTCCCCAAAAATTTTTTCACTCTTTTGAACGACGATGTCCACGACTATCTCCTCGCACGGATAACTTCCAATTTTGCTAGCGCCAATTTGATTATGGCGGCGATGTCTATTCTAGATTCTGCCTCAAGCACTTTTTCTAAATTTGCATATGTTTTTTGGCACAGTGGGACAGCAGAACATTTAGCTGCTGGCTTGATCGATGTGCCAAATGTGCCTATTGAACGAGCTATTTTTTCAATTTCCATCTTATTCATGCCGACGAGAGGCCGCAACACGAACAATTCCGATGCATCATCGATGACCATCAAATTGGTCAAAGTTTGACCTGCAATCTGTTCCAAGCTTTCACCAGTAGCGATCGCTTCCGCTTTCACCTGCTCGGCGATAATGTTAGCTATCCTGAGCATCGCTCTTTTGCACAGCACGCATGTGAGTTCACGAGGTGCTTTATCTACGAATTCGCGCAAAATCTCACCGAAAGGCACCACTCGTAGCTCCAGCTTAGGATAAAAATCAGCTAACTTTTTGGCTATCGCAACCGCCCGATTTCTCGCGCGCCTGTCCATGTGAGACTCGTTATAAAAAAGTATAGGGAACACAATGCAGCCGCGTTTCATCATCAGATATGTTGCTATTGGGCCATCTATCCCATGGGATAGGAGCGTTACGACTTTGCCTTGAGTTCCGACAGGCAACCCTCCAACACCCGCCCTTTTCTCTGCGAATATGTAAGCATCGCTGCCACGAACTTCTACAAAAATCGTGCGATCTGGGCGCGAGAGATTCACCTTGGAGCCGTGCACAGCTTTCAGGACTGCAGATCCGACCACCTCGTTTACTTCCTTGCTGGAAAAATCATGCGCGCCAATCCTGCTCGCCCTAACCGCAAAAGTTTGGCTTTTGCCCAACGTGCGTTTGGCGATATCGACCGCAACTTTGGATATTTCATCCAGCGCGGCATTCGTCTTGCTCGCCATGCTGACCGAAACTATCCCCGGCACATTTGTGAGCTTATCCAACACCTTGACGGAGCTTGTGTCGACGAATATCCTCCCGCGCTCCCTCCTTATGTGATGCTTTAAACCACGCAGAGACAGCTCGATGTTGTCGATTAACTGCCGCTCGAATCGCCTGCGGACTTTTTCGCTTTTGAGAGCTAATTCACCGTAACGTACGATGATCGTCTTAGCCATAACAATCAAGCTTTCTTATGAGGGCGCGGTTAAGAATTTTTTTAACACGAGCAGTTGCGAAATCTTCACTTGTGCTTGAGTATCTTTGTTATATTTATTGCCGCCCGATTTATGTCCTTTGTGCTCTTGGCGCCGGCGCAGACTCCCTTTCCAGAGACGAACAACAGCACGACAACGTGCGGATCGTCCATCCTAAACACTAGCCCAGGGAATACCTCGGGTTCATACTCCGTGTTATCGAATGTCCTCGCTATCCTCTCAAGATCGAACTCGGTCCCAAAATCAAAGGAGGCCACGATATTCTGCACCTTGACTTTTGGTTCAGCCCTTATCTTGACGCCAGCCTTCTTGAGTTTCATTGTAAGCTTCTTTATCGCCAGCTTGGCATCTTTCATGCTCTTCGCGCCGACGCAATTCATCTTACCAGATGCAAATATCAGAAAAGACGCGAGCGGATCATATGACTTGTAAGCGATGCCAGGGAAGACTTCTGGGTCATACCTTGCTTCGTCCAGTGACCTCGCTAGCTTTTCTAAGTTGAACTCAACTCCCTCGTAAGTGACGGACAAAACAATATTCACGATTTTCTTTTTTACATCTACCACATTTCGACCTCCATTTATTCTTGATGAGGGATTTATATTGCTTTTCTGTTGTTATTAATCTGCTTCACGACACATTTATACTGTTTTGCTCGACGAGTTGAGTTGGTGAAGCGTAAATGGCCGATGTGGGTATCCATCGTAAAGGTGAGGTAGACATAGAAAAACTTGTGAAAAAAATTCTAGTAGAGAAAGGGAAAGCTGTAGGAGCTATCGGCAGTTTCATAGGTGTTGTGAGGGGCGTCTCCAAAAATGGTGAAAGGATCAAATTCTTGAACTATGAACATTCAGATGAAGCCGTGAAAAAACTCAAGAAAATCGCCATGGATATCGAGAAAGAACCTGGAATCTGGCAGGTCCTGATCCATCACGTTGTCGGGAAACTAAAACCTGGCGACATCGCAATCTACGTGTTTGTATCCGGTGAGCGCCGCCACGACGTGTTCTCAGCTTTGCCAAAGATCATGCACCGCATAAAAAAGGGAGTACCGATCTGGAAGAAAGAAGTCACAGAAAGCAGGGAATACTGGGTTCGAGGGGCATGAAAACTTGCGCCGGGTGACCCGCACCTTGGCGGATTCCCTTCTTCTGGGTCGAATGCCTAGAGGATGCCAGCTATGCGTGCGTGGTGCAAAGCTTGTGCTTTTTGTTACTGGACTATGCAAGCGCGGTTGCTTTTACTGCCCGCTATCAGAAAAACGTCGCGGTAATGATAGAGTCTACGCGAACGAACGCCCGGTGAAGTCCAACAGAGATATTTTTGAGGAAGGTAAACTGATAGACGCCCTCGGCACTGGGATAACAGGTGGCGACCCATCCATTCGATTCAAACGTGCGCTACGCTACATAAAATTACTCAAGCAAAAATTTGGAAAAAATCATCACATCCACATATACTGCTGTAGCAAATTATCACCGAAACAACTTCGAGAACTCAAAAAAGCTGGACTAGACGAGATCAGGTTTCATACATGGTCGGTCGAACCAGTCAAAGCAGCGCTGAAAGCTGGACTTCGAACGGGGGTTGAAATACCGGCCACACCAGGCGAGTTCAAACGAACTAAAAAATTGCTTAAAGAACTTGACAGCATCGGATGTGACTTTGTTAACATGAACGAGTTCGAGTTTTCAGACACGAACTTGGCCGCAATGAAAGCTCGCGGCTTCAAGATAAAGTCCGATGTGTCGATGGGCGTGAAAGGTAGCGAAGAGATGGCGATCAAGCTGATGCGTTGGGCCGCACGTAACACTCACTTGAACATCCACTACTGTCCCAGCTCCTTGAAAGACCGCGTTCAACTTCGAAACAGGCTAAAGCGTCGCGCTAAAAATGTGGCGAAACCTTACGAGGAAATCACGGATGAGGGGTTGCTGATAAAAGGTGTGATTTACGGATTGCCGAAATCGAAACTAGCTACCGTACGCAATCTCTTGATTTTCAAATATCGCGCACCATCGAAATTTGTTTCCATCGACAGAGGAAAAAACCGCATCGAACTACCCAGCCATGTCGCTGAGAAATTGGCCAAACTTGAACCAGCCTTAAACTTCGCCCTCGTGGAAGAATATCCAACTTACGATAGGCTGGAAACGACATTCATACCGATTTAGCTCAAATCTTCGATTTCTTGTACCGCTGCGCGAGTTTTGCGTAGTTTTCAGTTTGAACTTTGATGCGCTTGATCTCATCATCGAGCATCCTTCTCAGGGGCCTAGCTGGAACGCCCACTACGATGGTGCGCGAAGGCACTTCCACATTTGTGAGCACGACCGCTCCCATCCCCACAAGCGTACCACTTCGAAGCCTCGCGCCGTTGAAGACGATGGCTCCGGCTCCAACTATGCACTTGTCCTCCACCGTACAACCGTGAAGAATCGCATTATGCCCGACCACGACGTGATTGCCGACCCTGACCGGCAGATAGCGCACACCTTTTTCATATGTGTCTGCAGGATGGACGACAGCATTATCCTGAACGCAGACATAATCACCTATCTTGATGCTCGAGAAATCTCCTCGAACTACGGCCCCAGGCCAGACACTCGAATGCGCGCCGATCGTGACATCTCCGATCACCGTCGCCATGGGGTGAACAAAAGCCGTACGGGCGACTTTGGGCTTCTTGCCCCTAAATGGAAGGATCACCCGAGCACCGCCTACTGCAAGACCTTCTTGCTGCGCACAAGTACGATGTCGCCGATCGCCATGATGCTATCATAAGGTATCGACAACACTTTCCCTCCACGATAACCCCATGCTAGGCCAGATACAACGCCTTCCTTGTCGTCCAGTATCAAGTCCTTGACATCACCGACGTAGTGCGCCTTGTCCGTATATATTCGCATCCCCATGAACTGGGATATTTTTTTCATCTTATGCACCTCCTATTCTAATATTATTCGAGCGTCCACCGAGAGCGCTCCCTTTGCATATGCAAATATTGGGTTTATATCGAACTCTTTTATCTCTTGCCAATCCATCGCCAGCCTCGACGCGGAGAGCAATATATCGACCAACGCGTCCAAGTCAGCTCGTTCCCCTCCGCGCACGCCTTCCAAAATCGGATACCCGCGAATCTCACGAATCATCTCAAATGCATCCTTTCGCTCTATAGGTGCCACCCTTAAGCTTACATCGCCAGCTATCTCCACCATGACGCCACCTAGCCCAAACATCAAAGCTGGGCCAAACTGCGCGTCCTTGCTCATTCCGACTATGACTTCCTTGCCTTGAGGAGCCATGCGCTGCACAATTACACCATGAATTTCTGCATCCCGCTTGAATTTATTCGCGTTCACGAGCAATTTGTCGAATCCACTTTTTACCTCTCCTGAATTAGCCAACCCAAGGATCACGCATTTGGCGTCGGACTTGTGCGTGATATCTGGTGAAACGATTTTTAACACCACAGGAAAACCAATTTTCTCGGCCGCGACGACCGCTTCCTCTCGAGTCCTCGCGAGCTGCCCATCCACGACCGGAATCCCATATGCCTTGAAAATTTCCTTAGACTCAATCTCCGTCAAAACTTTGCGGCCGTTTTTAATAGAGTCAAAAATCTCCTTCGTTATCTTCTTCGCCAATCGATCACCAAGTGATAGCTAAATCGGGGCTGAAGCTTATTAGTTTTTCCACACATGTGTAGTTGGATGAATATGGCTCGCCCATACGTAATTCTAAACGCGGCTATGACATTGGACGGAAAAATCGCAACGGTAGCTGGAGATAGCATGATCTCATGTGGAGCCGACTTGGATCGCATCCACAGGTTGCGCGCTAGGGTCGATGCCGTCATGATTGGAGTGGGCACGGTGTTGGCGGACAACCCGTCGCTCACCGTCAGGCGCACGAGAGGAAAAAATCCCGTCAGGGTCATCGTGGATAGCGAAG
>CAZLQN010000005.1:0-23122 GCA_964561735.1 Hadarchaeota archaeon (SeqCode)
CCTCAGTATGTCGATGTGTTTCCCCCTTAACGTGGCGAGCGTAGCCTCCCGCCTGTCGAGCGTGACGAAGCCGATCGTTTCCTTGACCTGTAGTATCTCTCGCAAAGGTTGAAGCACGAATTCTTGGTCGCAACGATACATGCGCACGGTTATCGGTTCTGGCGGCTCTATCCAGTAGAGCTGTATGTCCGAGATATCTTCCCGCCCGGCGACGTTTCCGCAGAAGATCGCCATGCCGTGCTCAGGTGGATACCTATGTTTGGCGGTGTAGACGCGGAGGAACTGTATCACACGTTCGAGTGCCCCCACCACGTTTTTGCGTGTCGTTTTAGATTTTATGTTGGAAGCAGTGCCCTGTTCATCGCGTAGCTGTTGCATCACCTTCGTGAGATCGAAATCTGGAGTAACGTAGACCGAGATCAACTCGGTCCCGCGCCCACGCTTGTCTGCAAGATCGTCGAGCAATCGCTTGAACTGGTAGCGCTTGCGACTTTCGTCCGTCATTTGACTCACAAGTAATCTTCTTACCGCGAGCGTTAATAGCATGTTGTCACAATAATTTTTGGCGATAGCATGAGGGCCACGATATGTTTTGGGGGATCGATAATGATCCCAGGACAGCCCGATGTGGACACGATTCGTACAGCGACCAATGTTTTGCGGGACCTCAAGAGGAAGGGCTACGAACTTCTGGTCGTGGTCGGCGGAGGCAAGGTGGCGCGGATGTACATCGACGTCGCACGTGAGTTCAAGGCGACGAACGCGTATTGCGATGTGGTTGGGGTGGATGTGACCCGATTGAACGCACGTTTGCTCATCGCAGCTCTGGGTGAAGTTGCGGAACAAAATCCGATAACGACTTTCGATGCCGCAGTCCGAGCGATGTTGCGGGGCAAGATCCCAGTCATGGGTGGCACGGTGCCTGGCCACACGACCGATGCGGTCGCGGCTGAGCTTGCCGATTCCAGCAGGTCAGATCTGTTGGTCTTTTTCACGAATATCGATGGCGTCTACACGGCGGATCCGAAGGTCAATCCTCGTGCAAGGAAATTGGGTACGATGGATTCGCATCAGCTGTTGGAACTTGTCAGAAGTGTAAAGATGGAGCCAGGCATCCAAGCGATAGTGGACCCTGTTGGAGCGAAGATAATTGACCGCGCAGGGATCAAGACTTTGGTGCTGGGAAAACACGAGATCCCACGCTTACAAAAGATTTTAGAAGGCGCGGAACACAGTGGTACCACAATAATGCCGAGGGAGAAACGTGGTCGAAGATCATAAGCATTGCGTGGTCTGCGGCAGGGCGATTGAGCCGGATAAATTTATCTGCTCTCCCGCCTGCGAAGAGGTGATGAAAAGATCCCAGAAGCAGGCGGCGCGGATGAGATTTCTGATGATAGGGATGTTTGTGGCGCTTTTCGTCGTACTAATGGTCGTGAGCTATTTGAGACAAAGTTAGGACATCCCTATCAAAATTTTTAGTGCTGGTTCAGAGATATCAATTATTTCCACTTTATGTCCAGCGCTCGCCGTCTCTCTCACCACTCTGACGTCTTCTTTGTCGATGGTGAATTTTTTCCCGTTCACGGCGATAGTTAGATCTCCAATCTCTAGTTTTCTTGCAACATCTTCTGGGTCGGCTTCTGAAATGGCGCGCAGCACAGCTTTCGCGTCGGAACGCAAGCGTGGCCCAATTTTAGCAAAGTTTGGTTCAATCGATAGGACTCGCTCGACAACCTTTGGTTTTTCCGTCGTCACCAGAAGTTCTCGAATCTTCATTGTGCCTCGTATGTCGTCTATGGCTTGCTCGAGAAGTTTCGCATTTTTTTCATCTGCAGCATATATCTCGACAGAAGGCAACTCGGCGCTGAGCGCTATCCCTTTCTCCGACTTGAATTGACGGATGGTGCTGACAACTAAATTTATGAGTTCTCCCAGCTTTTCTGCGGCTTCATCTATGAATCTATCGTCCGCGACGGGCCACTCGGAGAGGTGTATGCTTGGTTGAGTGTAATTCGAGGCAAAATAATTGTGATATATCTCTTCTGCGAAATGTGGAACGAATGGTGCGAGCAACTTTGCCGCCGTCAAGATAATTTTGTAGAGCGTGAATTTTGATGCTTCCGCGGTCAAGTCCTCGCCATAGAGGCGATGTTTTACCTCTTCGATGTACATGTCGCAGAACTCATGCCAGATAAAAGTTTGTACGGCGATCAACGCGCGGTTGAATTGAAAATCCTCCAAATATGCGGTGACTTCTTTGACCAGGCGATTCATCCTGCTCAATATCCATCTATCTGTCGGTCTAAACTCAAGTTTTGATGGATCGGCGGTTGTGATGTTTACACTTTCGAAATATGGACTAGCGAATCGCGCGGCGTTCCAAAACTTGCGCATGAATTTGTAACCGAACTCGACGTCCTTCCAAGCGAATGGAATGTCGGAGCCAGTGGAAGCGCCTATCGCGGCCCACTGCCTCAATGCGTCGGCCCCGTATCTTTCTCGAGCTTTCGTGGTGTCGACGTAGTTGCCAAGAGATTTGTGCATCGCCCTTCCGTCCGCCCCCAAGACCATGCCATTGACCAGCACGGTTTTGTATGGAACCTCGCCGACCAACGCCAGAGTGCGGACGAGCAAGTAGTAATCCCAAGTTCTAATTATGTCGGTGCCGTTCGGTTGAAGATCGGCGGGAAAGAGTCGTTTGTCTAAATTTGGCCATCCAGCGTGCGCAAGTATTGTTAGAGAGCTGTCCATCCAAGTGTCGAGCACATCCATCTCTGGGACAAATTTATCGCCACTACATTTTTGGCATTTTTTATGAGGTTCATCTTTCGATGGGTTCACCGGTAACTGATTTTCGTCTGCGACCACTGGAGAGCCGCACTTTGAACAATACCATACAGGGATAGGGGTCGCAAAAATGCGCTGTCTCGATATCACCCAGTCCCAGTCCATCGCCTCGGCCCACGCTATGAGGCGGGCGCGCATGTGATCGGGGACCCAGCGCGCGCGCATGGCGCCTTCTATCACATCCTCCTTGAGATCGAGGACGCGCATGAACCACTGCTTTTTTGTTAATATTTCGACAGGCGTCTTGCAGCGCCAGCATACGCCGACGCTCTGTTTGAGTTTTTCCTGTCCACTCAACAGCCCACTTGTCTTGATTTTTTTGAGCACGAGTTCTTTGCACTCGGCAAGCGAGAGCCCCACGTACTCTCCAGCGGCCTCGCTCATGCGGCCACGCTCGTCGATGGCTTTTATGACGGGCAGCTTGTAGCGCATGGCCCAGCGGACATCCGTCTTGTCGCCGTAGGTGCATATCATCACCACGCCGGTGCCGAACTGCGGGTCGACCTCGCGATCCTCTATGATTTCTACGATTCGACCGAATACCGGAACTTCGAGTTTTTTCCCGACATATTTTTTGTAGCGTTCGTCATCGGGGTGGACGGCCACTACGACGCAGGCGTGAAGATACTCCGGGCGCGTCGTTGCGATGGTCAGAAAATCGTCTTTTCCAACAATTTTGAACTTGATATAGTTCAGCGAGCTATCGCGGTCGTCGTACTCGACTTCGGCGTCGGCTATCGCCGTCTCACATCTCGGGCACCAGTTGACCGGATGCTCGCCGCGGTAGATCAAGCCCTTGTTGTAGAGCTGAACGAATGAGAGTTGCGTCTTGCTGTAGTAGCTGGGGTCCATCGTGCGGTATTCTGTCGACCAGTCCATCGAGAAGCCCAGCGAGTTCATCTCCTCGCGCATGTGGGCGATGTTCTCCTCGGTGAGCTTGATGCAGAGCTCGCGGAATTTTTCAGGAGGGAGGTCGCCTTTGCGGATGCCGTAGCGCTTCTCTACTTGTACTTCCGTCGGTAGACCGTGACAGTCCCATGCAGGCCCCATGAAATATTTTCACAGAGTTCCCTGGGGAAACAACACGTTGAAGCCGCGCATCCGCTTGTAGCGTGCGACGATATCGAAGTATGTCCAGTTGAACGCCGTCCCCATGTGAAATTCTCCGCTCGGTTCCACCCTATTAGGAATATGGCGGCGGAGTGTCGATCACATAGGTTGGTGTTTTTGCATCTTCTTTCTTGAATCTATATATGTCTAGCTCGCTCCATCGTTGTTGCCATTTTGGCTCTACTTCGAGCGGGTTGTAATCTTTCGGAACTTCCATTTATGCATACACCTCCTTGTTAGTTTTTACAGGTTATCTTATATCTCTGTATCCCATTTTAGTAATAACATATTTTGACAATATTGATTCTTTCGATTTTTTGATATATCGCCCTCTACTAATTTTATGAATATATCCCCGGTCAGACATTTCTCGCAAAGCCACGATCGCTGGCATTGTCACTCGATTTGAATTAGGAACTTGGCTGCCACCTAGCCTCGTGGATATCATTGCCGCATCAACATACCCATGCTTTAGTTGAAGGTCATTAAGAATTGGCAGAATATATCGTTCATAGCGTAAGCATTGCTCAGCTGCTTTGTTGAGTGCGGCAGATTTTCTCGCGATTCGGAACCCAACTTTTCTGTTGTATTTAATCAAATTATCTGGACCACTAATACGGAGTTGCCATTTAGCCCGTAATTTTCCATTAAGAGTTTGATAAATCTCTAGCGGGTGAACTGTAGAAGTTATGTTTAGCCTACTGAGAATCTTTTGTTCGTCGAGGATTATTTTTGGTGGATGATCCGTGGCATATTTTTGAACACTGTCTTGCAAACGACTGAAGGTAATCCTTTCATTAGCTTCAAGCTCGATTTTGGGTAGAAGTCCAGTAATGTCAGTAGAGCGTCGCCAATAAATGCCGTATAAATTATGCTGTGGATGATAAACAACGTGCCCTTCATCATCTCCTGTTTGTTGGAGCCAAGCGATCCATATAGTTTCTTTTTCACTTTTCATCACAAACTCGGGAATGCCGTGATAACTCTCAGCTTTGGGGCTAGTCATCACTCCTACGATTAACAAAATATCACGCACAACAGTGGGATAAATCAGATAAGTGTCTTTGCTGAAATTAACTCTATATGTTTGAGCATTTCCTCCAAAAGCAGCGATTGCATCATCGATAGCGTTCTGTATTTGTTCTGGATCTTCTTTGGCAAAATAGATTAGCGATCCATAACCATGACGAGGCCCATAGCTTCTAGTTAGAATATCATCTCCACAGGCTCTAGCGGCTGTTCGCACGAATGCAGGGTGGTAAATGTCAACAGGCAGGTGAGGGTTATGTATCCCTCGCCCATGTTTTGGGCCTATCCATATCATGTGTTTTTGGGCAGCATCCAGAGAAAACATTGGATTATACGTGTTCAAAAAATTTAACAATTTAATCAGTTTGTCTATTCTGATACGCCTACAATATTTGAGGTGATAGAAAATACTTTTTGGATTGCCACATAATCTAGCGGCTTTGGTGAAATTATTACTCACCAGATTTTTTATTACATTACAGATCAATTGTACATATTGCTCTGATAATACAACAAATGTTTGTTTCGGAGGCAGATCCCAGAAATTTATTGTGTGTAACAAACTTATCCCGCGTGGTCCTGTTAGACTGTATTTAAGCGTCTTTGGGGGAGGGAGAGGTCAGTGAAAGTAATATTTAAAATATCTTCTTTAGTACTTGTGGTAACTCAGTAAAACTATGAATTTCAAAATCAAAGTCATCGTTTGATTTTTCTCGAGCAAATTTAATTGTTTTGATACCTATCTCAGATGCCGGGCGAAGATTTTTTGACCTGTCGTCTACAAAAACACAGTCTAAAGGAGATGATTGGATTCTATTTAACAGAACATTGTAAATTCTTTTGTCAGGTTTACGATATCCGACTTCTCCACTTACAACAACGATTTTGAATAGCCTGTTTAAACCGAATTTGGTGCATAGATAGTTAGACCATTCTTTCACATCATTACTCAATATCGCTAGAAAATAATTTTTTGTCAATGGTTTTGCAACCCCAATAAAATCAGGATCTATCTCCAAGCACGTATCGAGATACTCTCTCTCAATTTCTAGATATTCGTCACCAAAGCCCAATTCTTTCCAGAAATCGAATGATGAAATCTCTCCTAAACTTGCCCTTAAATACATTTCATTGATTTTCTCTGCAGAGATCATTTCATTTCTTTTTTGAATATATGGCACGAGTAAATCATTCACATCATCTGTAACTTTGAAAATGACGCCCATCATATCTAGAATAACCCATTTTGGCTCTACTTCGAGCGGATCGTAATCCTTTGAGACTTCCATTTAAACCAACCAAGAATCAGGGGCCGAAAGGAAAACATCGATTAGATCGCGTGGAGATTGTTCTATTTTTTCCTTGCCTTCTTCACGGCCCGCATGTATTTTTTTACTCTAGATATATCGACAGGATTTTCGTTCACCCCACCTTTTTTCAGGTCCGTCCCGACGATGATCCCGTCGGCATATTTTAGAAAATCTTTGACATTTGCAGCAGTGGTGCCGCTCCCAACGAGCACCGGCGTGTCCCCAGCAAATTCTTTGGCCTTCTTGACTTTCTCCAGCTCGGGAGCCCAACCAGTCAATTTTCCGCTGACGATGAGCGCGTCGGCGAGATATCGTTCGGTCCACAGTATATGTGTTTCCAAATCGATGCCGGGGAAAGGCACTGAATGTTTTTTGTCGACATCGGCGAAGATCTTGATGTGTTCAGCCCCCAAGTGTTTTCTCAACCTCAACAGTTCTGCAGCGCAACCGTGGTCAAATTCACCCGTGTCCCAGACCCTTGCTCCCGCCAAAAGACAAATCCGAACGAATTTCGCTCCAGAAGCAACCGCGATGGATAGCGTCACCTTTCCACCGTTGTGGATGACGTTTATCCCCGTTGGAAGGTTGGTGTTTTTGATTACTTCCCTCGCCACGACGGCTTGTGCAGTCATCTCCTCTGGTGGCACATCCTCTCCGACGTAGTACGGATGGTCCCACATGTTCTCTACCATCAGCCCGTCAACGCCGCCCTCCTCGAGATTTTTCGCGTCGGCAAGAGCTTTCTCGATGATGGTATCCATGCCATAAAAATCGTAGCCTGGTGCGCCTGGCAAGGGTATCAGGTGGACCATCCCTACTATCGGTTTATCCACCGCGAAAATTTCTTGCAAATTTTTCATTTTCACATTATCCATTTTTTCTTTCCACTCCACCATGTAGAAACACCCCTTTGTTTTTCATAGTGTGATAGAGTAATAAATTTGTTGTTAGATTCAACTCGTGACTTCATTCAACGTTGGCGAAACTTTCTGGTTTTGGTCGCGCGAACGCCTCCAAGCCGGGCTGCTTGGCCGGGCGCTTCACCTTTATTTCTTTGTCGATGTTTACGCGCAGGCCGGCGTATCCAGGAGTCGTCTGGACACCGGTCTCCTCTTTTATCCGAGCCGCCTCCTTCTCAGGACTGTGCTTGAGGAAGAGCATACCCATGTGCATCATGACCGCCAGCTCCGGCTTCACCTCCTTCAAAAGCGAGATGAGGTCATCCGAGCAGAGGTGCCACTTGATGCGCATCGCCAGAGGCCTCGTGACGTTTGCTATCAGGATCCTGGAGTTTTTGAAATTTTTCGCAAGTCCATAGAAATATTGCGTGTCTCCAGTGTAGCCGATTATCCCATCTTTCGTGTGAATCTTCAATCCAAACGCCGTCGGGTCGCTGTGTTGCGCTGGTGTAGCTTCAAGCTCGAGTTCATTGAGCTTGTAGGTTGTTCCTGGTTTCATATGGATGATCTCCGCTGGTTTTTCTTTGTGATAGTTTGAGATCGCTGGACCAAATTTTCCCATTCCTTTGAGCACGCTTTCGCTCCCCACGAATGCGCCGCGCTTCTTCGTCATGTGTTGGGTCATGGCTTCGATGAGCACCTCGGCATCGCAGTAGTGGTCGGGGTGGCAGTGGGTGACGACTACGCAATCGAGGTCAAGTGGACTCAGGCCGTGCTGGTGCGTGAGGAGGAGCGCTCCTGGGCCGGGGTCGACGTGTATCCTTGCGGTGTCATGAATTCGAAATCCTCCCGTGTTGAAAATTTGATCGATGGTCATGTAGCGCCCGCCGCCGCATCCCAGAAACACGAGTTCTACCACGTTGTCACCGCAAGAAGTTAATTGGTAATATCTATCTCCGATTTTCCCTTACGTAACCGATTATTGCGTTATCAATTAATTTTGGTATAGAAGTGGTGAAATTTTCTTTATTTTTTCTTTTCCAATAAATAGTTTCAATGCGATCTACTTTTTTACAGATCAAATAGAATCCATCAAATACTTCTAAAAACATGTCTTTCTGCTTTTCTTCTGATTTTGGTATGTAGAGTTCCTTGACGAATTTTTCTTTATAAAAGAAATTTATGGTATGTCTTCTGTCTATGGGTGGAATTAAATCAGGCAAGAGATGATGTAGTGTTTTAGAATTTCCAACTAATTTAGGTCTTTCCATTACTTCTGGATTTTTAGTTTCTTTTTTCATTATTTCTAAATTTTCAAAGAGGTTTGATAAAGTTGGTTTTATTTTTTCCTTGTCATTATCATCTAATTCATGTAATTTAAATTTAGTTAATTTTTCTAACGTATCTATATTACTTCGGATATTTTGTTTAAAATTTTCAAAATCTTCTAATAACGCACTTTTAGTCATCCTGTGCATACCCCAAGAGGCCAAAGTAGCGTAGATACGTTCGATAAACATATCCTCTTTTTCCAATAATTCTCGATAATCTTTTGTGTTTCGAATCATGTAAAGAACTCTTCCATGAAAATAGACACTTGGACCAGAAAAAGGATTTTTATAATATTTATCGACGAAAGACTCAAACTTCTTTGTTAATTTTTCGATTCTAGTTTCAACGTTCATAATTCTCGTTCATAACTATAGACTCACAACCTTAAGTTAATTTTAATCCTGCGTTTTTTGTGCACAAAGTTCAAACTAACGCCTGAGCTTCGGCAAGGGTTGGTCGAGCTTTTTTAGACCCTTCTTCGCGTCGACGATGAGCTTCTTCAGGACCTCCTTCGCTTTCTCGTCCTTCGTCACCTTCAGCGAGTTCCTGGCAAATTTTACCACATCCTCCAAGTGGCGCTCGGGCTTGAAATTGCGGTCCCCCCAGTCGAAGATCGCGCAGATGTTGCCGGGCAGGAAGCCTGTATCGTAGTCGCCGTATGTCATGGTGACGCGCTTTTTTGTCTCCTCGGGCAACATCGCTTCGCCAGCCTTTCTGAAGAGTAGATCGGTGCCGTTGTCCGCCAGACCGAAGAGGCCCTCGGCGACGAAGAGGTGGATGTCGAAATCCGGCCACCACTCGCGGAACCGTTTCTCCCACTCGAGCAGCTTGGTGCAGCCCTTGTAAGAGGCGGCGATGCTGAAGACGAGCAATTTTTGAACATCGTAGTCCCGTTCCCTGAGCTCGCTGCGCGTCGCTGCCAACGTCTGACTGAGCGAAACGCCTGTGGCTATTGTGTCGCCCGTGAAAAGGACGCCGTGTTCTGGGAGCGCATCGAAATTCGTGTAGAAGATGTAGGCGCCGAACTCGCCCCCGGAGATCCTGAATCGCCTAGCGCCGACGAAGCAGCGGGGCAGGTAACTGTTGAAGAGCTGCTCGAACGCCTGATCGAAGCCGTAGCCCAAGCTCCCGCGCAACACCACGATTTCGCTGATGTCGCGGGTGCTCAGCTTCTTCAGCCCAGGCAAGGTGTTCCAAGCAACCTTCAAAAAAGTCTTGCTGCATTCGAGCGCGAGGTCCCGAAGTTCCATGCCGCAGACCGTCGGATCGTACAAAATTTTTCTGGCCGGGGGCATGCACACGATGTGGGTGTTCTTCGGCAATTGGAGATGTTCGACCTTGTAAATGCTGGAGCCGGCCACCGTCCCGATCTTTTTTGGATTGGTCACGCGAGCACCGTTGAATTTTCTCATCACATCTATTAAAGTTCGCCAGCTCACGCAACTATCATAGATGTTTCCGTGTTTCTGATTCCGGGAATGGCTTGGATCTTGCCGACGACCTTATCGCCTATATCCTTCAGATCGGCCGCTTCGACCCTCACGACTATGTCAAATCTTCCCGTTGTCGCGGCGGCGAATTTTACCCCAGGTAGCTTTTTGACCTCATCTAAAATCTTTAGCGCCTTACCAGGGTCGGTGCGGATGTACACGATTGCTTGCATTTTCCAGCCTCCTCAGTTTTGGTGGACCGGGCGGGATTTGAACCCGCGACCTCTCGCTTGCGAAGCGAGCGTTCATGCCACTGAACTACCGGCCCCAAGCTAATGTTTGTTTTTCAGTTAAAAACTACTCCTTCCACTTGAATAATAGAAATCCAAGGATGAGGAAAAACAGAGCGAAGCCGGCCAAAACTGCGAGCGAGGGCACTATATCGAGTAGACCTTTGCCACGGACAATCACGTCTTGGAAGGCGTTCATGGCGTGGGTGGTTGGGAATATCCGTGCGACGCTCTGCATAAATCCTGGCATGATTTCGATCGGGAACCATAGCCCTCCAAGCGCGGCGGCTGGAAATGTGAAGGCCTGCACAGCCCCGCTGGCTGCGTCCGGGGAGCGCGCGAACGTCGATATCAGGAGCCCGAGTCCAACGCCAAATACGATCACGATGGCGCTGATCAATGCTAAAAGTAGATAGCTACCTGCCACTGGCATGCCGAACACGAGGATTCCGACCCCGAAGAACACCATCGTCTGCATACATCCGATGGCAAATCCACTCAGGAGCTCCCCGCCCAGAAAACTCGGCTTGCTGATCGGCGTGAGGAGGTTGCGTTTGAACGTGCCAGTTTTTCGCTCTAGGACGATCCTAGTCGATGCGCCTATCCCACCTACCATCAATATCATCATTATCCCCATCCCAGGGACGTACTGTTGGGCCGCGTTCCATTCCTTGTACCCGCCCCGGACGCTCTCTGTGGTGATTGGCGCCCCCATTCCGAAAAATTGTTGGGTGACTCCTTCGACTATTTGCACGGCCGTGGTCGCCAACTCCCCGCGGGTTTCATCGTAGATGAACCGTGCATTTTCGGCGCCAGCGCTAAATCCGCTCGGGACGATCAGCACGCCCACATCTTTGCCATCTAGCACCCTAGCCTCGGCCTCCGCGACGTTTTCGAGCTTCTCAATATTGAAGACGTTTTCAAGCACGGATATGTAGGTGTTGGCCAGCTGGCCGTTGTCCTGCTGAACTGCGAGTATATTTATCCGAACGCTACCTCGACCACTGAACGCCAAGCTGAAGACCATGATGAGCAGTAGAGGAAACGCGAATGTCCAGAACAGACCCATCCGATCCCTAAAGAAGAGGCGCAAGTTTTTGTCCGCGATCGTCAAGGACTTCATCCTAATCCCTCAGAGTTTTACCAGTCAATTTTATGAACACGTCCTCGAGCGTCGGTTGAGCGATGTGTAGCGAGTCTATCGAAACGCCAACATCGGTCACCGCCCTGACGACTTGGCTGAGCACGCTATCGGCGGATGGCGTGAACAATCTCAAGCCCTCCGGCGAGCGAACCACTTTCTTGACGCCCCGAAGCTTTTTCAGCTCGACCATCAGCTTGCGCGGAACTTTCACGGCCTTGAGCTCGATAGTTTCGAGCTTGCCCATGGAATGCTTGAGCGCATCCGGCTTGTCGAGGGCAATGATCTTGCCGTTATCCATGACGGCGACTCGGTCGCAGAGATAATCTGCTTCGTCCATGTAATGCGTGGTCAGCAAAATCGTAACTCCCTTCGATTGGAACCGCTTGATGATTTCCCAAACGGCTAGCCGCGCTTGAGGGTCGAAGCCGGTCGTCGGCTCGTCCAGAAAGAGCACCTTTGGCATGTGGACAAGTCCGACAGCCAGGTTGAGGCGGCGTTTCATGCCACCAGAGAAGGTCTTGACGCGGTCGTTTGCTCTATCTTTGATCTGCACCATCACAAGTAGCTCATCGATCCACTTTCGAAGTTTTTTACCCTCTACACCTTGAAGCTTCCCGAAGTATGCCAGGTTCTCCGCGGCGGTCAGATCGTCATATACCCCAGCCTCCTGAGTCACGACCCCAATTATCTGACGAACCTCCTTGGGCTGTTTCTTTATGTCGTATCCGCCGACGATTGCTGTGCCTTCGGTTGGGGGCAGAATTGTTGAGAGCATGGCCACCGTCGTGCTCTTGCCGGCTCCATTTGGGCCAAGTAGGCCGAAGAGCTCGCCCTCTTCGATGGTCAAGTTCATGTTGTTGACGGCTTTTCTACCATCGAACATTTTCGACAGGCTTCTGGTTTCAACTATGGACATAACAATCTACTCGCAGATTTACTGTACATGCTCTTAAAAATTTAACCATAGCCAAGCCTTCGCTGGGCAGGTGAACCGTTTGGCATATAAACCCCCTCGTTCAGATAAAATAGGATACTGAGAGGCTTCAACGGAAGCCGTTCAAGAGGGGCAGCCAAGCTGTTTCTTTTGAGATGTATCCTAAAAATAGGAGTGTATAAAATGGAACCAAGACGTTTCGGCCGCAGGGAAGGCTTCCAGCGCGAGATGCATAAGGCTACCTGCTCCGACTGTGGAGCGGAGACGGAAGTCCCCTTCAAGCCGACCGAAGGAAGACCTATATATTGTAGGGAATGCTTCCAGAAGCGCAGACCCGCGAGACCCCGATACTGAAGGCTTTTAATTGGGCCTAATTCTGGGCTGTTCGCTCGGGCTAGCGGTAGCTTTCTTGCGGCCTCAGAAAAAATTCAAGTGTGGTAGTCAATTCATAGCGGGGGCTCGTAGCTCAGCTTGTTTTTTCTTTAAGCAGACAATTTCCTGTAGAATGATGGTTTTACAAATTGCCGAGCCCAACGTTGCCCTCCGTATATCAATAAGTAAAGATCAACTATTGATGGTTTCAAGTTTCTGTTAACACAATATTTCTGTATGATTTTAACTACCTTCAAAAGATTCCGTTCACCTTTTTTCGATTCTACTATCCCAATCTCTTTTGAAACTTTCATGACTATTGTATCTGGTTTTATACAATCGTACCCGATATGCAAAAGGAAATGTAGTAAACTTGTCGTGTTACTAAAAAAGGCATGTCCATATTTATTAGTTCCTTTTTCAGATAGTTGAATCCTTGCCAGAAATTTTCAATATCAGATTCCTCTTTTAGGATAGTTGGTATTTTTGAAGTTTTGAGTAAATTTAGAAAAGAACCGTATTTTGATTTGATTAGCTGAAGTGTTTTTGCGCAGTAAACAATAGATTCAAGTTTTCGCGGAAATCTAATAGCTTTGATTTCTTCCCAATGAAGATTCTTTAGCTCATCAGGATCCAGTTGAGCAACTCTATCGACTTGAAAACCATGAAAAATGCGTTCAAATATTCCTTTGTTGAGCATATTAGATATCAAGTCAGATCGTGTATTTTGGCTGAATGCTATCAATCTAGCAAGTCGCCTTAAGACATCATCATCGTTTCGAATCACGTTGGGGGTTCTTTTCATACGCTCCTTAATTTCCTCTGAAAATTCTGGCTCTCTTCTTAAGGGATTAACTTTTTCAATGATTTGATCTATTGAACTAAATATTCGTTCAATTTCCATAGAGATGTATCCTCCCCAATTTTGGCATTTTATCCAACCACCACTTGAATTACACACCGCAGAATTTGAACTTGATTGTTGAGGGAGTATCATTTAAATTTCTGAGGACATGTTTAGTTGGGCCCGTAGCTCAGCTTGGCTGGAGCGCTCGGCTGATAACCAGTTGGGCAGCCACCGGGAGGTCCTGGGTTCAAATCCCAGCGGGCCCACCATTAAAAACTTTTGAGGTTAGTCAAACAATCTATGTGTGATAAGATGATCGATGAAAAGCTCTCGCGAATGAAGTCCGCGATCGGCGAATGTGGTAGCGCCGTGATAGCGTTCTCTGGCGGAGTAGATTCGTCGCTAGTTTGCGCTGTTGCCCATGAAGTTTTGGGTGGCAATGTTGTTGCAGTCACAGCTATCTCTCCAACATATCCTTCTGGAGAAATTGAGGTCGCAAAAAAAGTCGCTGGACAGATAGGCATCAAGCACATGGTCATAACCACGAATGAGCTCAGGGACAAGAACTTCACAAAGAATCCCGCCGAGCGATGTTACTACTGTAAGAGTGAACTTCTGAGAAAGCTCGATGGTGTGCGAAAAAAACTGAGATTTAAAAAGATCTTCGATGGGACAAATCGCGATGATTTTTTGGATTTCCGACCGGGGTTGCGCGCGGTGGAAGAATTCAACGTTTTAAGCCCCCTAGCGCTCGCTGGGATGACGAAGGAGGATGTGAGGAAGCTCGCCGTGCGGCTCGGCCTGCCGAGCGCCGACAAGCCCGCGACCCCATGTCTTGCATCGAGGATACCGTTCGGTCAAAAAATTACGCGAAGAAAGTTGCAGCGTATAGCAAAGGGCGAGGAGTTCATGCGCTCTTTGGGATTTCGAGTCGTGCGGGTGCGTGACCACGGCGATCTTGCGAGGGTGGAAGTTGGAAAGGATGAGCTGAAAAAAGCTAAAAAGCTCGAGGATAAAATTTGTGCAGCTTTGAAAAAGATAGGTTACATTCGGGTAGAACTAGATCCTCGTGGCTACCGCATGGGTGGCGCAAATCGACTGGAGTCAAGTAGATTCAACTTGGTTCGAGCATGAGATTTGCCGCTTCCTCTATCGTTGAAACTTCTTGGATTTGGAGCCCCCATCCCTGCTGTTGAGCGTAATCTTGCAAGTAAGAAATTGGCTTGTACTCCGTCAAAGCCCAAGGCCCTACTTGCTTGTAAACTTCGACATATTGACCTTTTGGGACTAGAAAAAGCGTCGCACTATTATCGTGTGCGGCCTTCGCCTTCGCATAGACGCCGCCGATCAGCCCGATGGTGTGGTCCGCCTGAACTGTGCCAGTAATTATCACATCGCTTCTGACTCTGCGATTTTCGATTGCTGCTATCGTCAAAACTGTTGTCGCCGCTCCTGCGCTCGGCCCATCGACGGCTTGGATCTCAATTGTTTGCTCTGTCGGTACAGATATTAAGAAAAGGACATCAACTCCTTTTAATCCTACTCCATCGTCATCCAACGCGACGCCCGTGATTTCCGCCGCTACTTTTACAGCGGTTCGTTCTGCATACTGAAAATCAAATCCTACTAGCGGGTGGGTGTCAACAAGGATGCGACCACTGCCTTTCTCTAGCTCCACCATTAGTTCAGAAATTACCCCAGTGCCGTCCGAACGCACCGCGGCCATTTTGGTAGAAAGTGTCTTGTTCTCGCCCTCCGCGAGCAAAAGTTGTTGCCCCTGAGATTGTGTCTGGCGAAAAGCAATTGAGTAGATTACCGCTCCAGAAAGCACGCCTGCTATAAATGCCGCCGTAACCGCTACAAATAGGAAACGTTTGTCAAGAAATCTTCGCCTAATCCTAGAACGTTTTGATTTAGCCATCGATTCACCTTTTGGACTCTCGATCCAAGTTTACACGTTTAACCTTTTTAACAGTAGCGAGTTCCCGACGACCGTGATATCGCTCAGCACCATCGCGATCGCAGCTACCATCGGCGAGATCACAACGATACCGAGGAACGGGTACAGGACACCAGCCGCCACAGGTATCGCCGCCACGTTGTAGAAGAACGCGAAGAAGAGGTTCTGTTTGATTTTGTTCATGGTCTTCCTGCTCAACTCCATGAAGTGCGCGACGTCCGTCAGGTCGTTTTTCATCAGCACGACTTCTCCCGCTTCCATCGCGACGTCCGTGCCCGCGCCTATGGCTATTCCGACATCGGCTTGGGTCAGGGCAGGCGCGTCGTTGATGCCGTCTCCGACCATCCCGACGACTTCGCCCCTTCTCTGCAATTTCTTGATCTCGTTCACCTTGTCCTTCGGTAGGACATCAGCTATGACTTGATCGATTCCAGCTTTCTTCGCTATCGCCTTCGCGACTCGCTCGTTGTCCCCGGTGAGCATCGCCACCTTCACGCCGGATTTCTTGAGTTCGTTCACTGTTTTCACTGATTGTTTTCTCAGCACATCGGCCACGGCGATGAGCCCAACAGCTTTTTTATTGATCACCAAAATCATCGTCGTCTTACCTTCACCCTCAAGTTCATCGATTCGTGAGTCCAAGTGCGCAGTGCTCACTCGCTTGGTCGACATCAATTTTCTGCTTCCGAGCAGGATCTCTTTTCCTCCGTAGTTTGCCACAACGCCAGCCCCAGGGAGTGCTTTGAACCACTTTGCGTCGGGTATTTTTTTCAACTTTTTATTAGCCTCGCCAACTATCGCGTTCGCTAGCGGATGTTCAGAATTTTTTTCAGCGATGGCGGCGAGCCGCAGGATTTCTTTATTGTTTCCCTGTGCGATGACATCCGTCACCCGTGGTTCCCCTACCGTCAGCGTACGAGTCTTATCGAAGACGATTGTGGTCATTTTGCGGGCCCGTTCGAGCGCGCCCCCGTTTTTTATCAGGATTCCATGCTCAGCGCCTTTTCCCAGCCCAACCATCACGGCAGTTGGGGTCGCAATTCCAAGGGCGCACGGACAGGCAACAACTAAAACCGATACGAAGATGGTCAGGGCGAACAGGAACGATGAGCTGGCCAACCAATACCACACGGCGAAGCTCGCCAAGGCTATCGCTAGGACCGTTGGGACAAAATAGTTCACGACCGAGTCGGCGATCCTTTGTATTGGCGCTTTGGAGGCGTGGGCTTCCTCGACCAGCCTTATTATTTGCGCCAATGTCGTGTCTTTGCCGACCCTTGTGGCCTTGAACCTCAGTGCGCCGGTTTTGTTTATGGTGGCGCTGATCACTTTGTCTCCCGCTCTCTTCTCTACGGGCAGGGATTCGCCGGTGACGAGCGACTCATCCACAGACGAGCGTCCGCCGATGACCGCACCGTCGACGGGTATCCGCTCGCCAGGTCTGACAAGAACGATGTCGCCAGCTTTTATCTCCTCGACTGAAATCAAGATCTCCTTACCACGAAGAACAGTCGCGGTCTTTGGTTGGAGCATGATGAGTTTCTTGATCGCCTCCCCAGTCCGACCTTTCGCCAGCTCTTCGAGGAACATGCCGATTGAGATTGTGATAAGAATCGTGGTCGAAGCCTCGTAGAAGGTTGCTCCAGTTATGAAGAATGTCGCGGCCACGCTGTAGACGTAAGCAGTCGACGTGCTCAGCGAGACCAGGACATCCATGTTCGCGAACCTGCTTTTCAACGAGTAGTATGCGCCCTTGTAGAAGCGCCAGCCAACGATGAACTGAACTGGCGTCGCGAGGGCGAAGAGCAAGAGTTTCTTCTGGGGAAGATCGGTGAATAGCTCAACGAGCAACACTGGCACGGTGAGGGCCAAGCCGAGAGCGATGACGGCCGCGCGCCGCTGCAGTCGCTTTTTTTCAATTGGTTTTTCTCTGACTTTGTAGCCAGCGTCTACCACGGCTTGCTTTATTTTTTCTATGCTCACACGTTGCGCATCGTACTCTACGATCGCCTTCTCGGTTGCGAAGCTGACGCTTGCTTCGATGACACCTTCCAACTTGCCCAGCGATTTTTCGATGGCGATGGCGCAGTGAGCGCAGTCCATACCCTCTATTTCTAGCGTAACGCTTCTTTTTACCACATTTTCACCAGTTTCTAATAAGGCCGTTAATTACACCTAAACTTTGTGGTGAATTCCAAAGGAGTCCAGCAATTTATTTGTTTCATCTGTGGCCTTTTCTCGTGCGGCCGTTTCATTGATGCCAAAGTCGAGAAAGTTTTGTACCAGAATATCTCGATACAACGCTACGTTGGCCAAGAAATCTTTTAGACTAAGCTTGCCTATCACAATGCCCGCGTGGACCATGACCAAGTCATTTGGCGAGATCTTCTTTGTGGCGACCATGACCTCCTTCCTGACGCCGCCGAAATCCACGATGGCTGTGTGACCACTGATATCTATCACTTTTCCCGGCACACCCCAACACATGCTAGCCGCCTCCAGTGTGCCCTTCGGGCGGAACAGGACTTCCGCCGCCGTACCTTGCCCACACGTTGCATGTCCCCTCGAAGGACACCATGCATGGACCCCATGGCTTCGTGGGTGAACAGTCCTTCATAAAAAGGGGACAATCAGTCGGTTTCGCTATGCCGACAACGACTTCGCCGCACCTACATTTGGGGGGAAGATCGTGCTTCCACTCCTTCGGCGTCAAATCTGGCATGCCAAAGTGTGCCAAAGCATCGTACTTCTTGAAGAATTTTCCTTTGAGTTTGAGCCCGCTCTTGGGGATAAATCCGATCCCTCTCCAAGCTGCGTTTGTCCTCTCGAAGACTTCTTCGATCAACCCCTTTGCGTAGGTATTTCCATCCCAACTGACGAGCCTATTGTACTCTATCTTGATTGCTGCTTTGTTGTTTTTCAACATCAAGAGTATCTGGGCAACTGCCATCAGGACATCGATCGGTTCGAACCCAGCGACCACGGTCGGCAAATTGTGTTCTCGCGGAAGGAACTCCCACTCGACCGCTCCAGTTATGGTCGAAACGTGCCCTGGGGCTATGACCCCTTTTATCGGCAGCAGCCCGCGTTCTTGGTAAAACTTTATGGTATACTTCATCGCGGGCGGAGTCAACCTCACCGTGCTTAGGAACTTGAGATTTTCTGGAACCATTCCTTCCTTGATTGCCAACGCGTAGCTCGGGGCCGTCGTCTCGAACCCTATCCCTAGAAAAACACTTTCTTTGCCGTCCGCGGAGTCCTTCGCCGCGTCCAAGAAACTGTAAACGACTTTAACGTCGCCCCCGTTCGCCTTAGCTTCCTCTAAGTTGCTCGGATAGTTTAACCGGATGCTACGCAGCCTCAGTGAATCGCCATATGTGTATATCCTGACACCTTTTGACGCCAGTTTCATGACGACATCGACGTAGTAAGCCGGGGTCACGCACACTGGACAGCCGGGCCCGGCAACCAAGTCCAAAAATGGAGGTAACAGGTTCCTCAAGCCATAGTACGTCGTCGTCCACTCGTGGGTGCCGCAAAAGTTCATTATCTTGATCGAATCACATTTCTCCCTCTCCTTGATCGCGTTGGCGTATCTCCAGATGGTTTTTTTAAGATCCAACGCCAAGGGGAGGTTCTGCCTGAAAATCTGTTTCAGAACATCTGGATCCTTAAGCCAGCTCTTCATGGAATTGCACCACTCCGCTATCGCCTCAAGTTCTTCTTTAACATTTTGGAGCTAGTTAGTTCGTATCAGCATGTAACAAGTTAGAAGGAGAGCGAAAAGTACGTGTTTAGTTGTTTAGGTTCAACTTAGTATTACGCCGCTGAGGTGTGCACGGCCGTGCAGTATCAAGGTGGCTGGCGTCGTGCCCCGATTCTGAATTCGTACCACTTCAACTCTGGCCCTTCGAAGTGTTTTAGGAGTTTTCTGAACTCACGCGAGTGTCTTTCGTCAACGAGATAAACCGAGCCGCCGACCTTGCTCCAGCTTTTCGGCGAGAGCCCTTCGAGGGTTCGCTTCAAGTTGATGTAAAACCACCGCTTTCGCCTCGCCTTGTCGCGGAGTTCCCACGTGAACAAAACCGATTTCTCTCGCTTGCTGTGCACGGCCGTGAACTCCCCGCCGATGCTTTGGTCGAAGGGTGTTTATAAAGACAGAACAAACACCGTGCACGGCCGTGCATTCGTTATATAGGCGTTTGCCAAACGAGATGAAAATTGTGCACGGCCGTGAAGTTAGCAGGGACAGATCGGCTAAATAGATACGAGCGAAATAACTTTTGTTGGGTTAAAATGGTCAAGGTCGTCGAGATTTCCAAAGGCATTTTCTGGGTTGGGGTTGAGGACAAGCATCGTAGGATATTTGACAGTCTAATAACTCTGCCGTATGGGACGTCTTACAATTCATATTTAGTGGTCGGGAAGGACAAGACCGCACTGATCGACACAGTCAATCCAGGATTCGAGAAAGAATTTTTTAAAAAAATTGGCAAAGTTGTGAATCCAGAAAAGATAGATTATTTGATAATGAACCACGCTGAACCCGACCACGCTGGCGGGATATCAGAGGTTTTGTCGAAAGCTAGATACGCGAAACTTGTTGCCACTCAGAAGGGTGCAGAGATGGCGGGGGTTTTCCACGGTGTGCCACCCGAGCGGACGATGGTCGTCAGAGATGGGGATACTTTGGACTTGGGTGGAAAGACGTTGAAGTTCATCGAGGCCCCATGGTTGCACTGGCCAGAGACGATGTTCACATATTGCGAAGAGGATGGAGTTCTATTCTCATGTGATTTCTTCGGTTCACACATCGCTTCCAATCGACTTTTCGACGATGAGTTTGGGGATATCCTTCACATAGAGGCCAAACGGTACTATTCAGAAATCATGATGCCGTTCAACAAGTTCGTGTCGAATGGTTTGGATAAGGTCAAGGAAATCGATGTCAGGATGGTTGCGCCTAGTCATGGCCCAATCTACAAAAATCCAAGGAGAATAATCGATGCTTACGAGAAATGGGCTCGTGGACCGCTCGAGCAAAAGGTGGTAGTAGTCTACGTTTCGATGTGGGGAAATACCGAGGCGATGGCGAAAATCATCACAGATGCAATATTGAAAGAGGGCGTGGAAGCTGTATCGTACAACGCGTTTGCAACTGATGTTTCTTACATCGCCAGGGATTTGGTGGATGCGAGCGCGGTGGTAGTGGGTTCTCCGACATTGCTGGGTGGAGTGCATCCGGTCGTCGGTTTGGTTGTGAGTCTAATAAAAGCGTTGAGGCCGCGCTTGAAGTATGCGGCGATCTTCGGTTCCTACGGCTGGGGCGGTGGGGCTGTGGATCGAATAAAAACCACATTGCAATCTGCCGGGCTTGAGATAATGGATGTTTCAAGTGTGAGGGGAAAACCCAAGAAAGAAGATTTTGAGAAGGCAGAAAATCTTGGTAAACTTGTTGCACAAAAAGTTAAAGAAATCGTAAAAATTTCCTAAATGGCGGCGGCAGTCGTAGTATCGACCATTCGTTTGATCTCAGTTTCCAACGCTTTTGGCAACCCGAAGATGCTCACGTCCATAAATCCCCTGACGATCAGCGACTGAGCTTCGAGTTCCGAAAATCCTCTTGCCATCAAGTATTGGATTTGCTCTTCCGCTATCTTGCCGACCGCAGCTTCGTGTGAGAGCTCGGTGCCCTTTACCTTCGCGGTGAGTTCAGGAATAGCGTGAATGAGTGCATCGTCTGAAAGCAAAAGACCTCTGCACTCAAGGTGCGCTTTAGTATCTTCTTTTTCTCCGACCAGAAGGCCACGGCTATATATTTTCGCGCGGTCGATAGCGATGGCGCGGGCGATGACTTCCGCTCTGCTCCCGGTTCCTTGGAGGATTGCTTTAGAGCCGACATCTAGGTATGAATCTCCAGATCCATATAGAATAGAGGTAAATCTGGCTCTCGAATTTTTTCCCTTGCAATAAGCGACTGGATACATCTGGAGGCTCTTCACAGGGTTCAGGCAAATGTAGTTGGTCACGAACGTGGCGTTATCTTCAACGAGCGCCCCAGTTCGGGGGCGGACATCAAAATTTTGTGCCCAGTTATGAATCATGGTGAAAGTGAGTTTTGCCCCTTCTTTTATGAAAAATTCTGAAATCCCCACATGCAGCCCGCGCCGGACGTTTGGATGGACGGTGCAGCCAGTTATTATCTGAACCTCTGAATTCGGCTCGGCTATTATGACGTTGTGGACGTTCTGATCCAGGTTATCCTTCGAGATGAAAAGGCACGCCTGCAGCGGCAATGTAATTTTTTGCCCCTCCAGCGCCCTGATGAAATAGCCTCTGTCCCACTCCAGCTCGGCCAAGGCGGTGTATTTGTCTGCATCAGCGGAAACGACTTTCCACCAGTAATCCTCCATCCAGTCATATTTTTCAAACGCGTCTTTGGTGCTCATTATCTCTGCTTTTCCTTCGAACATTTTTTGAACTTTTTGGAAAACTGTTGAATGGTCTACTTGGAAATACGTGCCAGCTCTTTCCCCCTCATCTGTTCTAACACCAACGGTCAGCGCTCTCCGCGCGAGGTCTTCTGGGAGGGAAGCAACTGGGCAGCAGGACCAAGGTTTGGCTTCCCTCGTGAATCCTTTAACGTCGATATCCGGGCCGATGGCTGCTGGCTTTTCCTTTGCCTTTAGTGCGGCATCTTTGCTTTTGGACATCTTTCACACCACTTGTAACCTTTCTTCATTATTTGGCCGAGAACTTTGGCTGGTTTCCCCCAGCAGGCGATTCTTCCCTTGATCATTACGTGTGCTTTGTCAGCTTCAACATACTGCAAGATGTGACCGAGGTGCGTTATCAAAAGCCCAGACCTTTTTTTGAGCAAGTCGTTGATTGCACGACCGACAACCTCTATATTCTCAACATCCACCCCAGAATCAGGCTCGTCGAATATCGCGAAGCTTGGCCTCTGGACGAGCAACTGCAAAATCTCCGATCGCTTGAGCTCGCCTCCAGAAAATCCGACGTTTAAATCTCTGCTCAAAAACTCTGTGCCGAGGTTGATGGCCTTGGTCATTTTTGCCTCGTCAATTTTGCCCCTGGCTAGATGATGTAAAATATCGCCTAATTTAACGCCTCTTATTGCAGGCGGGGTTTGAAAAGCTATGCCGATTCCATGTTTCACGCGCTCGCTCGTTGGCATGTTTGTGATGTCGGTACCGTTAAGCAGAATTTCTCCCGATACAACGCGGTAGCTTGGGAAACCCAATATAGACATCATCAAAGTTGTTTTTCCGGACCCGTTTGGGCCGAACAGGATGTGAGTTTCTCCTTTTGGTATCTCTATGTTTACACCATTCAGCACTTTTTTGCCTGCGATTTCAACGGCTAAATTTTTTATTCTTAAAGCAGCGGAGCCGCGTGGTTTCGCCATTGGCTCACCCAATTTTTAATCCATATTTTTCTGCTATTTCTTTGAACGCGTTCGCCACATTTTTTACTTTATCTAAACTCAAACCGTAGGTGTTGAGCTTGAAGTGCTTCGTCAGGCCCGCTTGGATTCCCACAATCTTTCTCTCTCGGAGTTCATCGTACAGGAAGAAGCCCCTGCGCTTGTGCG
>CAZLQN010000006.1:0-21009 GCA_964561735.1 Hadarchaeota archaeon (SeqCode)
TTATGCACGCGAACTTCACCAAATTCTCGCCAGCTTTTCCGATGCAAGCAACCCTAACATCCGGGTCTCCGAGCTCCTCTTGGATCATGTCCGTAGTCTCCGCGGTGTTCTTGCCCCAGAGTTTCTTTGCATCACGCAGCTCGACCTTCCCGTCGTCGATGAAAAGATAGACTGGCTTCTTGGCCCTGCCCTCAAGCACGAAGAGGTCGTAACCAGCGAACTTCAGCTCCGGCCCCCAGTATCCGCCAGAGTGCGCCTCGCCCCAAATTCCAGTCAGCGGCGCCTTCGTGACGACACAGTAGCGCCCGGATGGGGGATAAACCGTACCGGTCACCGGGCCAGTAGCGAAGATCAAAATATTTTTCGGTGATAGAGGTTCAACGTCCCGCGGCACCTCGTCGTACAAAATTCTTGCCGCCATCCCGCTGCCGCCGATATAGTTGCGCGCCCACTCCTTCGGCAACTCGAGTTCGAGCGTCTTGCCTCGCGTGAGGTCGACTCGCAGGTATTTTCCTGTGTAACCTTTGTAATCGAAGACCATTCCATCACACCTTCTGTTTAATTTTACTCATGCGCCTAGCTTCATCCGAACGCGTCTTCTCCGCAACTTGCTCTGGCGTCGTTAGACTTAGCGCCACGGGCATACATTGCTTGACACATTGTGGATCTCCACCGCAAAGATCGCACTTCAGCGCCTTTTTTGTCACAGGATGCAACCAAATTGCTCCAAACGGGCAAGCCTCGGCGCACGCACCACAACCTATGCAACGAGCATCGACGACTTCAACCAAGCCACTCTTGAGTTTTCGTATCGCACTTACCGGGCAAGCCCTCATACATGGAGCATTCTCACATTGCCTACACGTTATCGCGATGTCAGAAGCTGGCTCTGATCTTATCACGCGGATGCGAGATGCTTTTGGGTTAAAATTTCGATCGTGAAACCCTACGCAGACGAGTTCGCACGTCCTACAGCCGGTACACAGCTTCGGGTCACAATATATGTATGGCAAACCATCACCAAGCCAGAAATTGTTGGATGTGCTGAATTTAAAACGTTTCGATACCCTCAATTATTAAAAGCACGACGAAACAGTCTAAACATTGAGATGGGAACATGAGAGAGGCTATCGTAATCGATGGACTCAGCAAGTACTACAACGGTTTTCTTGCTTTAGACAAACTCTCGCTTAGGGTACGAGAAAACGAGGATGTGGCGTTGCTCGGGCCTAACGGCGCTGGGAAGACTACTACGCTCAAGTTAATTTGCGGGCTAATACGTCCGTCATCTGGCAGCGTGTACATTAACGGCGTGAACGTGGCGGAAGAGCGCGAGCGAGCGATTTCTGAAGTTGGGACCTTGCTGGAAACCCCAGAGTTTTACTCTTTCTTCACTCCAGAAGAAACTCTAAGCTACCTCGGGAAGCTAAGGGGGATGCGCGAACGAGATTTGGGGCACAGGATAAGAGAGGTGCTAAAGCTCGTCGGCCTCCAAAAGTGGACTAATATCAGGATAGAAAAATTCTCGCGTGGGATGAAGCAGCGCTTGGCCTTGGCGCAAGCATTACTCCACGACCCACAGATTCTGATCTTGGACGAACCATCATTGGGCCTCGATCCACGTGGTATGGTGGATATACGCGAGATCCTCAAAGAAGCGAAGAAAAAGAAGACGATCATCTTTGCCTCGCATCTGCTTACCGAAGTCACACAAATCTGCAAAAAGGTGGCGATAATCGACCACGGAAAGCTACGCTTCTACGACGACATCTCCCGACTGAAGAAAAAATACCGTTCGTTGGAGCGCGCGTACTTGAAGCTCACGGAGGGGGCCATTTGAGCGAGTTCGAGAAGCTGAAGATAGTAACACGATACGAGCTACTGAAGCAGTTGCGAAGGAAGCGGTTCTACGGAGCATTGGCACTAACTGTTTTGGCCCAAGTCCTGACCATCGCGCTCTATAAAGGTCTTGACATACCGGGGAAGATTCACATTTCCGACAGCCCCGAGCTCTTTGCGATATTCTCTACATCGATAACTACGATAGCCATCATAGGGTCGGTGTTTTTTTCGGGCGATGCAATTGCTTCCGAATTTGAGCACAAAACTGGCTACATCCTATTTCCAAACCCAGTGAAGAAAATCACTATCGTTACCGGAAAATATATTGCCTGCTTCATCGCCACCGCTGCGATATTGGGTGTGGCCTATTTGATCTCGGCGTTTTCGTTGCTTGGATTTTATCAAAGTATACCTAGCGGGATACTCTCGTCCTTGGCCATCGCGCTGGCGCTGGCGTGTTGCGTGTTAAGCATTGCTTTCGCTTTCAGTTCTTTCATGAAGGGCGGAATGGGAGCCACCATAGCCACTCTATTGGCCTTCATTATGATTCTCCCCATCGTTTCTACCAGTTTGGTCTACGCTGGTTACAATCCATGGTTCTTGCCGAACTATGCAGGAAATGCGGTTACTGCTACATACGGGTTACAACTTGGACAGGTCTTTGGCGGTTTTGGAGAAGGACGTGGGGCAAGAATAGGTACTCCCGATCCTGTTACAAGTTTTATTGTGCTGTTGGTGTACGCCGCCGTCTTATTCCAAATAAGCATATGGTTGACGAAGCGCAGAGAGATGGTTTAGCACGATTAGATTACTCAGTAAGCTTTATGCGAGGTTTGTATTCTATTAAAATTTGTTAAAAAGGTGATTATCACGGACCCTACTACCGAAGCCATCGTATGGACTCTGGCGATATTTTTCGCTAGGCTTACGGACGTCTCGATGGGCACGGTCAGGCAGATCCTCATCATCAGGGGGCGGAGAGGGGTAGCCTCCATCTCCGCTTTCTTCGAAATACTGATTTGGATAATAGCGATAAGTCGTGTGATCACACAGTTGGATAAAATCTACTATATGATCGCCTTCGCTCTAGGCTTTGCATCTGGAAACTACTTGGGAAGCTATATCGAAGAAAAAATCGCTCTCGGTTACATGTTCGCATACATTGTGCCCAAAAAGCGTACCAACGATTTGACCCATGAGCTCAGAAAATCAGGATTTGGTGTGACAGTAATCCATGGTACTGGTTTGAAGGGGCCAGAGCCGGTTTACAACGTGCTTTTCAGGCGTAGAGACACACATTTGTTGATAAATGTCATTAAAAAACATGACAAGGATGCCTTCTTCACTTTGACGGATGTTAGGGCAGAACGCGGTGGCTATGTCAGAGCCGCCGCCAAGAGAAAGTGATGGAAAGAGCATGTCAGGCACCGAAGAGATTTTTAATAAACTTCGCGGACTCCTAAAGGCTGAGAGGAAGGTGGCGCTTTGCACGGTTGTTGAGAAAATTGGCTCGGGTCCAGCAGAGCCAGGCAGGAAGATGTTAGTAGCTGACGACGGAGAAACCGTTGGAACAATCGGGGGCGGGGAGCTCTTCGAAAGAGAGCTCAGGCAAAAAGCTATGAAGGCTATAAAAGAGGGCAAGTCCAAGAGCCTGAAGTTTTCTTTTTATGGTGGAACCAAAAAGGGGCAATTGAATACTGGCCTATGGTGCGGGGGTGAAACGACAGTGTTCGTCGACGTGGTCGAACCAAAACCAAAGTTGGTGATCGTGGGCTCCGGGCACATAGCGCTGCCTACTTATCACCTGGCGAATTTTTTGAATTTCAACGTGATAGTAGTAGATAACAACAGGGAAACTCTGACGAAAAAAAGATTTCCAGATGCGAAGCTCATCTTCGACAGAAATTTTGCTCGCGCTTTGAAAAAAGCGAAGGTGGATCGCGATACTTATGTGGCAGTTCTCCATGGCGATCCCAAATATGATCTCGCTGCAGTGCGCAGATTCGTCCGTGAGCAAGTGGCCTATATTGGACTGTTGGGGAGCGAGAAAAAGGCCCGCAAGCTCAAAGAAATTTTGCGCGGAGATGGGGTTTCAGAAAAATCGCTCGAAAAGATTCACGCACCTATAGGTCTTGAGATAAAGGCGCAGACGCCCGAGGAAATCGCGGTGAGCATAGCGGCCGAACTGATCAAGAAGATGAGAGGCTAGAGGAGTTAAGATCTAGTTAGTTGCTCTAAAGTTTCTGGGGTGTCTACATCCATTATCGCCCATTCGCCGGCTTCCACCAGATGATGTTCGCTTTCGTGCCGATGGATGACGTCTCGAATCATCTCCTGTTTCTCGAGGGAAAGAATTTCATCAAACAAACTTTTATCGAACAACACCGGGTGCCCTTTTTTTCCTTCGTGCACAGGGCTCACGATTTTCGCCCCGCCCTTCCAAACATCGATGGCTTTCAGAAGAAAATATCGATCTACGAAGGGCTGGTCGGCCAAAGCCAAAAAAACCGCATCACAATGTTCGAGTTCATCTAGGCCCCTCTTGAAAGAGGAGACCATCCCTTCGGCGTAATTTTCGTTCACCACCCACCTCGCCCCGAGCTCCTTCAAAACCGGCACCACATCCTCCGGCCTGTGTCCAAGGACGACGATGAGCTCGTCGGCCACGTCATCGAACGAAGAAATTATCCACTCTATCATCCGCCTGCCCTCGATCTCGACAAGGAGCTTGTTCTCCCCCATCCGCCTCGACTCGCCCGCAGCCAAGACAATTGCGCCGATCATCGTCCAACCTCATAACTACCGAATGAGACCGCCGTGCCCCATCTCGGCAAGCTCTTCCCTCGTTATCTTTTCCTTCACCAGAATCCTCGGGAGGAGCAGGTCGAAGCTCGTCCGCTTGTCTGGTATGACACAGGCCGGGAGCCCGATTACGGGGACGCAATCGAGGTAAGCCAGCATGATCATCGAGCCTGGAAAAGTCGGGACGCCGCGGGAGACGACGTCAGCGCCAGTTCCCCTTATAGCAGCTGGCGTTACATCGTCGGAGTCCACGGCCATCCCTCCAGTCACCAAGATGAGCTCATAGCCCTTCTTCTTGAACTCGATGATTTTTTCCCTGATCTTATCCTCATCGTCGGGCAACACAACCGACTCCTTGATGCCCAAGCCGTAGCTGGCGAGCTTCTCCTTCAGCACCGGACCAAATCCATCCTTCACCCTCTTCTCGTAGACCTCCGTGCCCGTCGTTATGACACCTATTTTTTTGACCGTTGGAGGAACCACCCTCAGGATAGGTTTGTTTTTCTTCAAAATCTCCTCCACCTTCCTCATTCGTCGCTCATCCACGGTCAGCGGGATTATCTTCACTACCCCTACCACATCGCCTTTCCTCACGCCCGCGTTGTTGGCTTGGGTGGCGAAGACGAAGTCTTTAATGAGGTTGATCTTTTTGACGACATCCACCTTGACATTCAAAAGCCCATTTTTTTCCGCCAATAATGACACTGCCGCCTTATTGGGCCTTGTATATGAGATATTTTCACATGCCAAAACGCGGGCCATCCTCGTCGCCGCCTCGTCCTCGTGCACCCCCTTTTCTTTGCCATCATCGACGTAGACGAAGTAGTTCCCCGCATCCTTCAACTTCTCCACATCCTCCGCACCAACCATGTGGCCACGCTTGAACAGGACGGCTTTGAGCGCGGGCCCGTAGCGGATGATATCGTGGGCAAGGCGCTTCCCAACGGCGCTTTCAGCTTTTACTTTCCTCATTGCGACCCCAAGAGAGGGAAAGCGGGCAAAAACATAAGCCTTTTTGTCTATACATAAAAACATGGATATGGGCAAGATGGATATGAACAAAGAAACTGCTAAGCGCGAGTTAGATAAAGATTTAATCTACAATCGCGTTTTTGAGAATCCCATCGTCGGCATGACTATTTTAGATATGAATCAAAATGTCATTTTCGGCAACTCTACCGCTCGAAAGATTTTTCAACTGGAACGAGACCCTGTCGGCGTGAACGTTCGAGAGTTCCTCAACAAAGAATCCAAGAATCTTGTCGACACGGTTATTCTACCAGCGCTTGAGAAAACGGGCATTTGGCAAGGCGAACTCGTTGGGAAACTGAAGGACGGCCGGGAGGTGCCATTGTCCGCCTCATGTGCGGTAATATATGACGAAGAGGGCAGGTCTCATGCTATCCATGCTACATACAGGGATATCACCGGGCGCAAGCAGATGGAGGAGGCGCTACGAGAGTCGGCAGAGAAGTATAGAGGAATTTTCACTGGAACTCATGATGCAATATGGATTGTTAAGGTAAAAGAGGGCGAATTCATCTATGAGGATGTTAACCCTGAATACTCTAATTTTGCCGGTGTAGACAAGAGGGATGTGGTGGGCAAGCGCTTGGATGAGATATTCGAACAGGAAACCGCGAATAAAATTTCAAGAGATTATGGATGGGTGGTGAAGGAAAAGAAAACGCTAAAAAAAGAGCAACACCTCAAGTTTCCCATCGGGGAGAAATGGCATTTGACAACTTTGGCTCCACTTTTAGATGAGAATGGAGATGTTGATAGAATCATCGGCTCCGGCAAGGACATCACCGAACTCAAACGTGCGGAGGGGGCGCTGCGCGAAAGCGAGATACGATATCGCAGGCTGGTCGACACTGCGCCCGATGTCATCTACACCATTTCATGGGACGGAACTCTCACCTCCCTGAACCCGGCGTTTGAGAAGATAACCGGTTGGCCGTGCAGCGAGTGGCTCAACAAGCCTTTCGCAGAACTCGTGCATCCAGATGACTTGGCCAAAGCCGTAGAAACATTCCAGCAGACCATGCGAGGCGAGACTCCACCTCCGTATGAATTACGCATCAGAACCAAATCAGGTGATTACTTGGTGGGAGAATTCATAAGTAAGCCGCTTATCGAAAAAGGAGAAGTGATCGGCGAACTAGGAATCGCCCGCGACATCACCGAGCGCAAGCGAGCAGAAGAGGCGCTGCGAGAAAGCGAAGAACGCTATCGAAGTCTTGTTGAAACCTCCCCCGATGCTGTAACTATGACCGATCTAGAGGGACGTATCATTTATGTGTCTCCGCAAACGCTCGAACTACACGGTTTTAAAAGCGCCGAAGAGTTGAGCGGAAGAAGTGCTTTCGATCTCATCGCTCCGGAGGACCACGAAAGGGCGATGACAAATCTCCAGAAAACCATGAAGGAAGGGATTGTAAGAAAGTTAGAATATGTATTTCTAAAGAAAGATGGGACTCATTTTATCGGTGAATTAAGTGTCGCTTTGATTAAAGATGCTTATGGGAAACCGAAGGCCTTTATTGCCACTACAATGGACATCACTGAGCGCAAGCAGGTGGAGAATAAACTCCGAGAGTCTGAGAAAAGATATTATACACTGTTTGAGAACGCCAATGACGCAGTTTTTATAACCGACACAGAAACTGGAAAATTATTGTATGTAAACAAAATGGCTGAAATACTCACCGGTAAAAGTAGAGACGAACTCATTGGTATGCATCAATCGATGTTGCACCCACCAGAAGACGCAAAACACTACAAAGAAGCATTTAGAAACCACGTAAGAAACCCCTCCGTTAATGTGGAAGCCATTGTGATGAGAAAAGATGGCACTAGGATCCCTGTGTTAATAAGCGCAAGCACTTTTGAATTGGGCGGAAAAAAGGTTATTCAAGGAATTTTTAGAGATGTCACCGAGCTCAAAAAGGCTGAAGATAAACTTAGAATATTCCGAAAAATTGGAAGAAAAAGTTAAAGAGAAGGCAAAAGAGCTGCTCGAATCGCATAAGAAACTGGTCATGACCGAGAGGCTCGCTACCATAGGTGAGGTGGCGACGCAAGTTGGTCACGACCTCAGGAATCCGTTAACTAGCATCAAAGGCGCAGCGTACTACCTAAAAATGGACAAAAATATAAAACTTGACAAAAACGCCATAAAAATGCTCGACACAATCGATGACTCCATTGCGTACTCTGACAAAATCATAACCGATCTCCTAGATTTCTCTCAAGAAATTAAACTCAAACCAGTTCGGAAAACTGTCAAAGAAGTAGTGGCGGATGTCCTCTCCTCAATAAAGGTCCCGAAAAAAGTGAATGTCATCGACTCGACAGAAAGCGAACCAACGATACGCGCAGATTCTCTTCTAATCAGGCGCGCTCTCCATAATATTTTTATCAATGCGTTCGAGGCTATGCCCGATGGAGGCACATTAAAAATAGAGTCCAAGAAAAATGGTGAAAATGTAAGCATCAGAATCTGCGACTCCGGTGTCGGCATACCAAAAAATGTCATTGAAAAGTTATTCACTCCATTCTTCACGACTAAGGCCAAAGGCGTCGGGTTGGGGCTAGCTATATGCAAACGCATTGTTGATGCCCACGGGGGATCTATAAGCGTAGAAAGCAAAAAAGGCAAGGGCACATGCGTTACTATTATTTTACCTAAAAACAAGAAATGAATGGGGTGCAAAACAAATTATGACCAGAAAATCTATCTTGGTCGTGGACGACGATCCGAATATATGCGAAGTCCTCGCCACCAACCTGAAAGCGAAAGGGTACGTCGTCAAGTGCGCAAATACAGAGAAGAAAGCGATCGAGATGTCGAAGGACGAGCACTTCAATTTAGCCCTGATAGACATCCGCTTGCCGGACATGCAGGGCACAGAGCTTCTAACTCAATTGAGGGGAACTGTGCCAAAGATATGAAGATAATCATCACGGGATACCCGTCCATCGACAATGCCGTCGAGGCCCTCAACAAGGGCGCGGACGCGTACATCATCAAACCGCTCGACATGGAAAAGGTTCTGAAGACGGTCGAAGAAAAGCTCAAGATGCAAAAGGTGCTTGGGACAACCCTATATATCTAAAACATCCCCGACGGTGACCAGCTCAACCTTTTTAATTCTCTGCGGCGACAAGAACTGGGGCGCAAAAAGTGAAAAAATATTCGTACGTTGGTAAAGATGTCCCGAGAATCGACGCCTTCGAAAAAGTCACCGGCACCGCGCTGTACACGGGAGATCTTAGGCTACCGGGGATGCTCTACGCAAAATTGCTGAAGAGTCCGCACGCTCACGCTAAAATAATCAAAATAGACACGAGCGAAGCAGAGAAGCATCCAGGCGTCAGGGCAATTTTGACCGGAAAGGAGGCGCCCTACAAGTTCGGCATCTACATGACGGACAAAGAAGTTCTGGCCCAAGGGAAAGTCCACTACATCGGCGAGCCCGTGGTCGCAATCGCGGCGGACACTGAGGAGATAGCCGAACGAGCGGTCGAGCTTGTCAAGGTTCAGTACGAGGAGCTGCCCGCTGTCTTAGACTCGCGTGAGGCAATGAAAGACGGTGCACCGCTGGTCCACGAGAAACTGGGCGAGTACAAGCACGCTCCGTTCATCTACCCGAAGGCGGGCACCAACATAGCAAATCACTTCAAGCTCCGCAAGGGCGATGTCGAGCGAGGATTTGCGCAGGCCGATGTAATAGTCGAGAACGAGTTCTACCAGCCGCAGGTTCAGAACGTTCAGATGGAGACCCACTCATCTATCGGGCAGTGGCTCCCGGACGGTCAGATAAACGTCTGGACGAGCGCACAGTCGCCATTCGCGGTCAGACACCTTCTCAGCGTTGGCCTAGTGGTCCCGATCCACAAGGTCAACGTCGTCGTCCCATACGTGGGCGGTGGATTCGGAGGGAAAGCCGGTCTGCACTGGGAGCCCCTCGTCGTCCTCCTATCGAAGAAGGCGGGGAGCAGACCCGTGAGGTTGGTCATGACGCGGGAGGAGCAGTTCAACACGACCGCCGTCCGCCAAGGATTTTTTGCTCGAATCAAGACAGGGGTAAGGCGGGATGGTAAAATCGTCGCAGAGGAAATTTTGTACATCTGGGATGCAGGGGCTTACGCTGACTACGGCGTCAACATCACCCGCGCTGCGGGCTACTCATGCACGGGACCTTACGAGATCCCGAACGTGAAATGTGACAGCATAACCGTTTACACGAACCATCCATACGGCACAGCTTACAGAGGGTTCGGCCACCCAGAGTTCCACTTTGCGACCGAGCGGCAGATGGATCTCGCCGCTAGGAAAATCGGATTTGACCCAGTTAAGTTTCGGTTGATCAATGCAATGAAGCCGGGAAAAATCACAGCGACTGGGGAGAAGCTCAGGGATGACGCGGGGCGGGTCGACCAGTGCATCAGAGCAGTCGCAAAGGGATTGGGCTGGGGGAAGGATAAACCCAAACAGCTCGGCAAAAAAATCAGGGGAAAGGGGATCGCCGCGCTCTGGAAGTGCCCAGCCATGCCATCTTCCACCTCATCCTCAGCGATCCTGAAGCTGAACGAGGACGGCAGCGTCACACTTTCTATCAGCTCAACCGAGATGGGGCAGGGGACACCGACGGCATTGGCGCAGATGGTTGCGGAAGGACTGCAGATGCCAATCGAGAAGGTCAAGGTAGTCACAAAGCGGGAGACAGATTTCGGCCCATACTCCTGGCAGACCGTTGCGAGCCGGGGCCTGTTCATGGAGGGGAACGCTACACTGGACGCCGTCAGGGACTTCAAGGAACAGGTGACGAGGACCGCGTCGCAGCTGCTCAAGGTCCCCAAGGAGAAGCTAAAGGTTGCTGACGAGAAAGTCTTCGTTCGCGATAAACCTGAGAATAATATACCGCTCGCCAACCTCGCGACCGCTGGCGTGTTCCCAGACGGCAGAGGGATAGGCGGCCCTGTGCTCGGCTACGGCGTGTACACTGCTGAGAAACTGACGAACCTGGACCCGGAAACTGGACAGGGATTTCCTTCGCTCGTGTGGACGTTCGGCGCTCAGGGGGCCGAAGTCGAGGTCGACGTCGAGACCGGCGATGTGCGAGTGTTGAAGATCGTCTCTGCGTTTGACATAGGGAAGGCGATCAACCCACTCCTCCTGAAGAGTCAGATCTACGGCGGCATAGTCCAAGGTGTCGGGAGCGCCCTCTTGGAGGAGTTCATCTACGACGATAAGGGAAGGCTGCTCAACAACAATCTAACCGACTACAAGATCTGCAGGATGCAGGACATACCGGATGAGTTCGTTTTCACTCTGATCGAAAACCCGCAGCGAAACGCCCCGCACGGAGCGAGGGGAATCGGCGAGCACACGAGGATATCCATCGAGCCAGCAATAGCCAACGCGATATATGACGCGATTGGAGTCGACCTATTCAAGATCCCGATGAGCCGCGAGAAAGTTTGGAAAGCTTTACGTCCGGAGTGTGTGAAAAATGCCCCTACCTAAATTCGACTACATCATGCCCAGAACGATGAGGAAGCTGGTCTCAGCTCTAGCGGAGCACAAGGCAGATGCAAAAATAATCGCCGGAGGCACCGACTTGGTCGTGCTCCTTCGCGATAAGATCGTCCGGCCCAATTACGTGATCGATGTCAAAGGGGTCAGGGAATTACACAAGCTCTCCTGGAACAAGAAGCTCGGGCTCACGATAGGGGCTGCCGTCACCTTGAACGAGCTGCTCGATTCCGACATCGTCAAACAAAAATTCGGAGTGCTATGGAAAGCTGCGAGCACCCTAGCTGACCCGACGATAAGAAATCGTGCGACGCTCGTTGGGAACATATGCAACGCCTCTCCCGCCGCAGACACCGCTCCAGCGCTCCTTGTGCTTGATGCGAAGGTCGAGGTCGTGGGCAAGAAAAGCAAGAGGACCGTCGCCATCAAGGATTTCTTCAAGGGAGTGAAGAAGACCGCGCTGAAGCCCGGGGAGTTCGTAAGGACGGTGAAGGTGCCAAATCCGCCGGAGGGAGCGAGGAGCGATTACCTCAAGTGGGGGCGGACGGCTGGCGAGGACCTCTCAGTCGTGGGCGTCGCCGCTCTGGTCGCGGACTCTGGTGAAAAATTGATGCGAGTCGCCCTTTCGTCTGTCGCGCCAACTCCTCTGCTGGTGCCGGATGTCGAAGGCGCGTTTAGAGACGGGGGCTCGCTCGACGAAAAAATTGAAAGGGCAGTTTCGATTGTTCAAAGCAAAATCTGTCCGATATCGGATGTGAGGTGCTGCAAGGAGTACCGCCTTTACATGGCGGGCGTGCTCACGAGTCGAGTACTGAAGCGGCTTTTAGGGGTAGCTGATGTCCAAGCATAAAATTTCTCTGACGGCGAATGGGCAGCGCTACGATGTCGAGGTCGAGGCGAACCGGACGCTTCTCCAGCTGATCAGGGAGGACTTGGAGATGACTGGGACGAAGTGCGCGTGCGAGAGGGGGGACTGTGGACTCTGCACCGTGCTGCTCGATGGGGTCCCGACGAAATCGTGCCTCGTGCTGGCGGTAGAGGTCGATGGCCGTGAAGTCACGACGATCGAGGGGCTGGTGAAGGGGGATGAGCTCAACGCCGTTCAGAGAGCTTTCATAGAGCATGGGGCGGTGCAGTGCGGTTTTTGTACCCCAGCGTTCGTCATCGCGGCCACAGCCCTGCTCAAGCAAAACCCGCACCCGACGGAGGACGATATCAAAGAGGCGATGGGCGGAATCCTATGCAGGTGCACTGGCTACAGGCAGATCATCGACGCGATTCTTGACGCTTCTAAAAAGCACTAAAAAATAGCTCCCTGAGATTTATGTCCCCGAATCTTCTTTCCAAAGCTCGGGGTTCTTTTTTATGAATTTTTTCATGATTCCGACACATTCTTTGCTTTGGATGTTTGTCACTTTCACGCCGTGCGCTTTCAAAAATCTCCTCGGCCCCGGACCTCGATAGTTCTTGTTCTCACCCACGACCAACTTCTTTATCTCGAAATGCACGATCGCACCGGAGCACAGATGGCATGGCATGAGCGTCGAGTACAGGACGGCTCCCTTGTAGTTCTTTATCCGCCCAGCGTTTTGTAGGCAATCGATCTCGGCGTGGAGTATCGGGCTGTTCTTCTGCACCCTGCGGTTATGCCCTCTGCCGATTATCTTCCCGCTTCGCACGAGCACTGCGCCTATTGGGATGCCTCCCTCGCTCAGCCCGCGCTTCGCCTCCTTCAACGCCTCTTTCATGAACTTTTCCATTCGGACGCCCGGTAAAGTGTCTGCTTCGCTCATATAATTTTCTTTAGCTAAACTTTTAACAACAGCAAACAATTTCAGAACGATAACCATGTCGCCACCGAAGATAAAACAGCTCATCCACAACGGAGTTCTCATCCCAGCATACGAGCCAAAGGGCTTCAGCATCCGCTTCAAGGGGAAGGAACTCAAGCTCACGCCAGCGCAGGAGGAGATGGCCGTCGCGTGGGTCAAGAAGCTGGGGACGGAATACGTGAAGGACCCAGTCTTTGTCAGAAATTTCGTAAAAGATTTTTCCAAGGCTCTAGGAGTTGAAACTTCTTCGATAGAGGACTTCGACTTCTCGGATATCAAGCGCTGGGTCGACGAGGAGAAGGCCACGAGGGAAAAAATGTCGCGCGAGCAGCGAAAGGCGGCGGCCGAGGCGAGGAAGAAAATCCGCGAGGAAACAAAGGAGAAGTACGGGTACGCCATCCTCAACGGCGAGCGCGTGGAGATCGGCTACACAGCTGAACCCTCGAGTATTTTCATGGGGCGCGGAAAGCATCCCCTTCGGGGCAGGTGGAAGCAGGGGGCCAAATACGAAGATATCATCCTGAATCTCTCGCCCGACGCCCCGACCCCGACGCCGCCAGACGGGGGACACTGGAAGGAGAGAGTCTTCGACCCAGACGCCCTCTGGGTGGCAAAGTGGCAGGACAAGCTCAGCGGCGAGCTCAAGTACATCTGGCTGGCCGACACCGTGCGCCACAAGCAGGAGCGCGAGATCGAGAAATTCGACAGAGCGGGGGAGCTGGAGGAACTCATTGGAAAAGTCCGGCACCATATCGAAAAGAATCTAACTTCAGAGGACATCACAAGGCGAAAAGTCGCAACGGTCTGCTGGCTGATAGACAATATGAAGATGAGGGTCGGAGATGAAAAAGATAAAGATGAGGCGGACACCATCGGCGCGACCACTTTGAGGGGGGGCCACGTCAAAATCGATGGCGAGAACGTGAACTTCGACTTCTTGGGAAAGGATTCAATCAGGTGGGTCAAGACCATCAAACCCCCGCCCAAAGTCGTTGAAAACCTGCGCTCATTCATCGGGGGCCCGCGAGAGGAAATCTTCTCTGGTGTCCGCTCGGAGAAGGTGAATGCTTTCTTGGGTGAGGTGATGCCAGGGCTCACGGCGAAAGTCTTCAGGACGTATCACTCCTCGCGGGCCGTCAAGAAGTTTCTGGAGGCTTTAGACATCAAGCCGGAGGACCCGGAGTTCAAGAAGAAGTACGCGGCGATGATGGCGAACCTCGAAGCGGCGATCCTGTGCCACCACAAGCGCAAGCTCCCGAAGAACTGGGCCGAGTCGCTCAAGAAGAAAGAGGAGAGGGTGAGGGCGCTGAAGGCGCAGCTGAGGGATGTCAGGAAGAAGCCGCGCTCCCCAGCGCGCGAGAAGAGGGTAGAGAGCCTGACGAAGAGAATAGAGGAAGCCGAGACCAAGGTAAAGCTAGCAAGGGCCACACGCGACTACAACCTCGGGACATCGCTCAAGAGCTACATCGACCCGCGCCACTACGTGAGGTGGGCGAAGGAACTAGAGTATGACTGGAAGAAAATTTACCCGATAACCCTCCAGCGGAAGTTCACGTGGGCTGAAGAGGCTCAGTAAAGCTTATTAATATAAAGTAACAAAATCGTTACTGAAAGAAACAAAAGTGATACTTATGCAAACATCCAAATTTGGGGCCGTAAAACAAGGAGTCGTCGAGCTGAAAAGATACCGTGGAAGAGAATACTCTTATCTCAAGGTAGCCCTCGGAAGATCCGTCAAAAAGGGCGGCGCAATTAAAATCGGCAGAGGGGTATACTTCATCCCTTCGCCAGAAAACGTCTCCAAACTGCTAGCCCTTACGGACAGGAAAGTCGTTTACCAACTCGTGGAATCGATATACGAAGAATTTCACCGGGATTTAAAGCTCCTTCTAGTCTACGGCTCCTACGCGAGGGGGGACTTCGACTCCAAAAGCGATGTGGATGTGCTCGTGGTCGCCAAAGGTGATGGACACGGCTTGGCAGACATGTTGAGTAAAAAACTGGGGGTAAAAGTGGATCTCAAGGTGATCACAGAGCTGTACTTTAAGAGACTGATGGTGGTCGAGCCCAAAGTGCATTTTTGGTTGAGGGAGGGGATAGTGTTCGACGAGGCTGGGCTAGCGAAGGACATCTACCCGTTAGGACGGATCGGCATCTACGAGGCCCTCCGAAACGCGCGGGCGCAAATCGAGCTTTCCCAGGAGGCGGATGCTGCGGAGAAAGGCTACTACCTACTTGTGGCCCTGAGGGAACTCCTCACCGCAAAACATGCTTTGGATCTGGACTTCGATTACAAAAATGTCAAGGAGGAGTTCATGAGGGCAGCCGGGAAGAGCGCGTTGGAAATCCTCAGGTCGAAGAGAAGCACTGGCGTCAGCGGGAAGCAGCTGAGTAGATGGAAGAAATTGGTCGACGAACTGTACTTTGAATTGGAGCGAAGGTATAAAGGTCTGGGGGAGAGCCTTGGAGACCTTTACATAAAAAAATTTGCGAGGGGACAGCACGAGCAAACGTAAAGATATCAGGGCCATAGGCAACCTGCTCGGAAACTCAGCGGCGCACTACGCGCTCTATGGTGAGGAACAGCGGGAAATCGGCACGTACACCAGCCAAGCCGAGGAAATCGCGGGGAAGAGATCGTGGGATAAAATGGATTTAGAAGATATCAAAAAGATAGCTGCCACGCGTGCACGGAGCGAGATCAGACGGAGGATGCCGTTACTCGGGCTGGATGAAAGGGACGAGGACCGGTACGCTGAGAAAGTTGAGGAGTTCATTGGCAGTTTCATGTCCAAAATCGTAAAGGCACCAAGTAAGGCGAAACAAGGCCATCCGTAACTACAACCTCGGGACATCGCTCAAGAGCTACATCCAAAGACCCTGCAACGAAAATTCACGTGGGCAGAGGAAACTTCAAATCAATAGGAAGGCCACGGCAATATTTTCTCCTTTTCCTTGCGGATGTGCCGGAGGTAAAACGTCATTAAAATCGCCACCGCCATCAGGGCCACGCCAAGTGCTGCTATGGGTAAATTCGTTGGCCTGTCCACTTCTTGCCCTGTCGCGACTATGGTAAAGTTTTCCGCATGTATGTCGAGGTCGCCTCCGTGCTCGGCGCAGGCCATGTGGAAAGTCCCCGCCACCTGCACATTGTCTCCCCCGTGTTTGTAATCGCCGATGAACGAGATTTTCTTCGCATTTTCCGCGGGGCACCAAATCCCTATCGCATACCCCTCGTTGTCCAGCAGGTTGACCCACGCGAAATCGTCCCGAATCATTACCCCAATCACCTCCCCTCTGAAGCTCACGGTCTTGCCATCGTAGCGGGAGGAGTTCTCGATCAGCTCTCTGCCAGACTCCGCACTCGCCAGCGGCATCGCGAGCAGAAGCAACAAGGCCAGCAAAAAGCAAACTTTCCAGCTCATTTTTTAATCCCCCTTCTGAGCCCAAGGATGATGAATCCCATCAGCACCAGCACCGCGATTATCTCAAGCCTCCCGGCCCACATGAGGAACATGTACGTCACCTTGAGGGTGACCGGCATTGCGGGGGAGGTGATGCCACAGCTCAGCCCCACGTTGCCCAGAGCCGAAGAAGTCTCAAACATGGAATCTTCCAAGGAATAGCCGTGAGCCGCGGTGATCATGGTCCCTATAGAAAAAAACACGATGTAACTTATCGCCACCAACGCCGCACCTGCCACCACCTTGTCCGTCAGCGGGGTGTCCTCTATATGGTGGAAGGAGCCCGTCACCACCGCGGATCTTGGCAGCAGCAGCCGCTTTACCTCTCTCTTGAAAGACTTGAAGAGCACCCCCACTCGCAGCATTTTTATCCCTCCCGAGGTGGAGTTGGCGCATCCACCCACTATCATCGCGATTGAAAGAACGAGGATAGAGATCACGGGCCACACTAGCATAAGGTGGGAGGGATAAACCGTCTGGAAGCCGGTAGTGGTTTGGGCCGAGATCGCGTAAAACACACCTTTCCTGAAGAGAGCTTCCCCGGAGGAGTACACGTTCGTATTCAACAAGTTCGCCGAAACGATCAATCCGGTCGCCAGCAGCCAAAATAGAAGAACCTTGACCTCTATGTTTTTCAAGATCTCCTTCCTTTTGCCCCCGAGCACAGCGTAGTGCAGGTTGAAGTTGAGCGCTCCTATTATCATCAATATCACGGCCACCACCTCAAACAAGATGCTGTGGTAGTAAAGCAGGTTTTGAGAGTGGGTACTGAATCCTCCAGTGGCGTAGCCGGTCATCGAGTGATTGAGGCCGTCGAAAACCGCGGTTCCGGGATCGAGGCCCTCTCGGATCCCTACAATTGTGAAGAGGACGGTGCCGATAATTAAGAAGGTCACCGCGATGCCGATGATTATCCTGGATGTGCGCACGACGCTCGGTCTTATGCCCATCTCTTTGGCCTCTCCTCTGAATGCGAGGACCGAGCTTATCTCAGTCCTCCCCAAAATGGAAAGAGAAATCACCAAGATGCCAACGCCGTCGCCCACGAATTGTAGAAAATGTCGGAGGAAGTTGATGCTATGTGGGAGGGAGTCCACACCAACGGCCACGGTAAGACCCGAACCGGTGAAGCCGCTGATGGCCTCAAAACCTGCGTCCAAGTAGGAGGCAGTTGCGTTTGCCAACCAGATGGGAACACTGGCTAGGAGAGGCGCGATAAGCCAGGCGAGGGCAGCCATCACGATGGCGTGTTTTATTTCCATCTCCTTTTTCGTATAAAGGAAGAATGACGAAAGGTTTCCAATAATAAACGCGAGGGCAGAACCGATGAGGAAGTAAGGGATGGTGTTGAATTCCCTGTACGCAGCCGCCACGACGACCGGCACGAGTAAAAAGACCCCTGTTATGTAAAATGCATTCCTAAGGTTGTACCCGATGATTTTCAGGTCTTCCCTAGTCAACGATGGTATCACGGTCGCACCTTAGACCACTGACTTGATGAGCACGAGCAGCACGCAGATCATCAAAGCGATTCCCATTATCACCGCGGTCAGACCGACTTCGCTGAGAATGCCCGTTATGAAATCAAAGTTTTTCTTTAAAAACGCTCGAAGGCTAAATTGCCTCAGCCCCATCTTATCCCTTCAAAAGATTCACAACTTTTCTAATAGCATCTTCCTTTCCTATCAACGCAATGATATCACCGGACTTTATTACTGTATCACCGTGCGGTATAATGAGCTTGCCACCGCGGTAAATGGCGGCGAACACGCATTCCAACGGCAGCGGAAGGTCTTTGATCCTCTTGCCCGCAACTTTGGAGTCCTCTGGCACGGTGACTTCTACCGCCCTCGTGATAGTTTCGGAAATCAATATGGAAGTCGTGCCGGGCAGGGCTATGGCATTTTCGAATACCATCGAGGCCACGTGCGCGGGGCTAACGATTAAATCTACACCCATGCCGCGCAACATCTGCGCCCTGTTCATGTCCTCGACGCGCGCGAGAACCAAGGGCACCCTGTAGGAATATTTTGCAAGCTGACTTGCGACGATGTTTTCGTTGTCATTTCCGGTCACGGCGACAAACACATCTGCCATTTGGATCTTTGCTTCCTCCAATGTCTTCTTGTCGCTGGCGTCCCCGCATATCACGAGCGCATTTATCTCGGATGAAAGCTTCTCACAAGCTTGTTGGTCCTTCTCGATGACCACTATGTCCTTGCCGCTGGGCTCCAGTATCTTGGCCAGATGTGAGCCTACCCTGCCGCCCCCGGCGATTATCACGTAACTTGCCTTTTTCATGGACTTCACCTGTTAAATCATACAATATGGCGAGGATAAAAAACCTGTCTATCGACTTAAAAGCCTTAAAATGGAAAATAGGTCAAATTAGTCATCTAAACCAATAACAAAAATTGGAACTTGAATAGCGCTTTTAAAATGTGGAAGATATTTTACAACTTTTTCGAATGTTAAGCTACCTTCCCATTTGTGGCCCTGTTCTTCCAACTTTTTTTGGTAGTCTTTTGTCGTTACAATATAAATTCCGATATCTATTTTGTCCAAATTTGAGTATGATAATGTTTGAAATTTCAGTAAATCGATTCCAATAAAAGAAGCATGAGAAAATGCTATTTCGATTCCCACCCTTTCTTTAAGAAAATCAATTTTTGCTGCTGGATCTTTAGGATCATCAAAAACTATAGGTTGGTCTTTCCATCCCTTTTCAATTAATTTTTTTCTAAACAATTCATTAAGTTTTGGCCTCGCGAGATCTTCTTTTTCTGGTTTAAGATTAGTTATGATGTTTTCGATTTCTTTTTTTATCGATATTTTGCTATTTAGAACTTCCTCAGCAAATCTGTAAGAGTAAGATCTAAACCTCATCTCTACACCAATTATGGTAAGAGATCTAAATATAGATCTTTTCCTATTGGCGCTTCAGCCCATCAACTTCCTGATGAACCTCTCCGGCTCCGACGGCGTAATCAAATAGCGCTTCCCGCCCTTCGTGGTTATCATCACGGCGTCGCGAAGGTTCGTGATTATCGACCGCACCCAGCCGACGTTCGGCACGTAGAACCACCCGCAGTACAGGCTCGCCCCGACCCTGAAGTGCACCGGCACCATGACCCGCTCGGCCTTGACGATGTCCTTCATCCTCACTTCCATCCTCATGAACGGCGAGCGCGCGCGTAGGACCCCCTGCTCGATGGTGTACTTGGTTTCGTAGAGGCTGGTCGTTATCCAGACGACGAACATGGATACCAGGAACAGCGCGACGAGGACGGCGATCCTGACCGTCAGCTCGGGCGGGTTGAAGTAGAAGTAACCGCACAGGCCGAAGAAGACCGAGAGCACGAGGATAGTCACGCCTACGTACATCCCGCCTATCCACCTGCTTATGTAGGGCTTGATTACGAACTCCGACATAGCGCCACCCAAGAACTCCAAAATGTTTCTTCCTTATAAATGGCTCCCACCCAATGCATCGGCGGGAGAAGTGAACATAGTTGATGAGATAAAAAGGCGCATGCGCAACGTTCGCCATACCTTGCACGCCTTACAACGAGAAGCCGAGGAGGGGCTAACTGCAGACGACGTTTGTGATTCCGTGCGCTGTGGTTTCGAGCTCGTCGAGGACTATCCCGATGACCCAAGGGGCCACAGTTGCCTGATACTAACTTGGGTCAAGGGCACGCCAGTCCATGTCGTGTGTGCGCCTCATGAGGATACTCTTTTAGTGATTACGATGTATATCCCAACTGTGGGTGAGTGGGTCGAGGGCTTTAAAATAAGGAGGAAGCCAGAATGAAAAAATGCCGTAGTTGCAACGGGCGAATCGTAAATAAAAAAGTGGATGTTGAGATCACAGGAGTAGTGGTCAAGGGAATCCCGGCTGAGGTCTGTGTCGAATGTGGAGAACAATATTTTGACACGAGCACGGCGACATTCGTTCAATCGGTGGCTAACTTCGTCAAACAAAAAAGGAACGAGTTGTCAGCAGAGCCAGCTCGAGTTTGATCTATGTTTTCTGGAAAAGGGCAAAAAATCGATGCCCCGCGTTCTGTGCTCCGCGGGGCCGAAGTTTGAATCACTTTGCTAGCAGTGCCACCACTCGCGTCCAAGCCGATTCCGCGCCCTCGATCATGATCGGGGAGCACGAGATCGTCACCCGCTTGTTCTGAAGCTCCGGTTTGCCTATCTCTCCGCCCAAGTTCTCCAGGTGGATGCAGTCGTGACCAAACAGTTTGTTGTGGGTCAGCTGGTAGTCCTCCGGCGGGAAGAGCTTGTCCACGGCTTCCTTGCCGCCGAACCTCTTCTCGCAGATGGCCCTGACCCTATCGCACTGACCGAACGTGCCCTTGCCAAGAAATCTGCCTATCGGCAAGTCCATCGGATGGTCGGTGGAAACTGCGTCGACGCCCCAGATGTGTATTTTTTTCTTTAGCAACCAGTTGACCATGTCCGGGTGAGCTCCGGGGTGTCGGTGTATGTAGCGCTCCTCGTCGGCCTCCGGTCCGCA